>DUCC01000014.1:734-65427 GCA_012959995.1 Acidimicrobiia bacterium | reverse complement strand
GGGCATGCATACACAAGGAGAATATCAATGAAAAAGTTTCTGATTAGCGCAGCCGCCGCTGCCACCCTCATCGGCGGGTCTTTCGCTCTCGCCGCCTGGTCGCCCATGGGCACGGCCGGCGCTCAAGAAGGTGATACCTCAACCATGGATCACGCTGGGCACCGAGGTGCTCGTGGTGGTCAGCGTTTAGGTGTGGTTGCTGAGTCGTTGGGTATTGATGCTGAGGAGCTTCGTGCGCAGTTGGTTGATGGTGCGACGTTGGCGGAGATCGCCGGCGATGGTGTCGATGCTTTGGTGGCTGATTTGGTAGCGCAAGCTACGGAGCGTGCTGCTGCGGCGGTTGAGGCCGGCAAGATCGACCAAGCTCAAGCTGATGAAATGTTGGCTGGTGTTGAGGCCAAAATTACGGAACGCATAAACACCGTGGTGACTCCTGGTGATCATGCTGGCCGACGCCCAAAGATGGCTCCTGGTTTAATGCCTAAGGGCATGGATGCTGGCCATAGTGGTTCAATGCTTTCTCTTGATGGTTCACGCATGTCAGTCCGCCCTTTTGGTGGCAACATCCAACCTCTCCCGGTTCCGGCTACTAACGCTTAACCCCTGTCCCCCCAAAAAATAGAAAGGCACTTGGGTACACCACCTAGGTGTCTTTTTATTTGGGTTAGGGCGGCAACTGGTCGCTACGCTTTACCTATGGCAAGCATTCGTGTGGCTTTGGCCCAGTTGAACATGGTGGTCGGCGACTTGGCCGGCAATGTTGAGCGGGTGCTTGATGTCTTGCCTCAGGTGGCTGACGCAGACCTTGCTTTGTTTCCTGAGATGACGGTGACTGGTTATCCGCTCGAAGATTTAGTGTTGAAAGCTAGTTTTGTGGCCGACAGTAAAAAAGCGGTTGAAGAAATTGCTGTGGCCAGCGGGTCGTGTGCTTTGGTGGTGGGTTTTGCCGATACGGGCCCTCAAGGGCAGGTTTATAACGCCATAGCGGTTTGCCATGAGGGAAAAATCGTGGGGGTTTACCACAAGCGAGAACTCCCGAACTATGCGGTGTTTGACGAAGCCCGCCACTTCTCTCCAGGCACCAAGCCGCTGCAGTTGTTCGAAGTCGCCGGGGTGCGGGTGGGTTTGGCCATTTGTGAAGATTTGTGGATACCCGATGGCCCGATTGAAGATTTCGTCGCTGGTGGGGCCGAGTTGTTGGTGACCGTTAATGGTTCGCCTTATGACGACGTAAAATTTTCGGCTCGCCAAGCGGTGGTGGCTGCTACTGCTTCGTCGTCGGGTCGGCCGGTTGTTTATCTCAATTTGGTGGGGGCGCAAGACGAACTGGTTTTCGACGGGGGTTCCATGGTGGCTGACCCGAAGGGCAGTTTTGTTGCTCGGGCTTCACGTTTTTTTGAAGAGGTCATGGTGGTTGATGTTGAGGTTCCTGATCAACCGATTGCGGAAACCGATCTTGAGGTGGTGCCCGTTTCGCTTTCGGTGCCTCGTCATGAACGGTTGACTCCACCAATTGTTACCCCGCTAAGTCCCGAGGCCGAGTTGTATACCGCTTTGGTAATCGCTACCCGAGATTACGTGCAGAAAAGTGGTTTTAGTGATGTGTGTTTGGGTTTGTCTGGTGGCGTGGATTCCGCTCTGGTGGCCACTATCGCTGCGGATGCTTTAGGGGCCGATCATGTGCATGCCGTGTTGATGCCTTCACGGTATTCCAGTGATCATTCAATAACCGATGCGCAACAATTGGTGGACCGCCAAGGGTTGGGAAGCCAAGTGGTGGCTATTGAAGAGGCCCACCAAGCTTTTCACCATTTGTTGGCGCCCGCTTTGGGCGAAGACCTTCCGGGCTTTACTGATGAAAACCTTCAGGCCCGTATTCGCGGGGTTTTGCTGATGGCTTTCTCGAATGCTTTTGGTTGGCTGGTTTTAACTACTGGCAACAAGAGTGAGTCTGCGGTGGGTTTTTCAACGCTTTACGGCGATACCGCTGGGGCTTATGCGGTGATTCGTGACGTGTACAAAACCCGGGTGTATGACCTGTGTCGCTGGCGTAATGAACAAGAGGACACCCCGGTTATTCCTGAAAATATTTTAACCAAGACGCCGTCGGCTGAGCTGCGGCCTGATCAACGCGACGATCAACGGTTGCCTCCGTACGAAATTTTGGACCCACTTTTAGAGGCTTACATTGAAGGCGATCGCACTCGAGCTGATTTGGTGGCCGACGGTTTTGAGAAAGATTTAGTGGATCGGGTGGTGCGCCTGGTTGATTTGGCAGAGTACAAGCGCCGCCAAACCCCGTTGGGTCCTCGGGTTACCATTAAAGGTTTCGGGCGAGATCGGCGTCTGCCGGTCGTTAACAGGTATTTGGGGTGATCTTTTTTTCGACCGCTGATGGGGCGCGTATTTTTGGCGGAATGGCTTGGTTGAGTAGTCAACTTGCTGAGCACTGTTTGAAGTGGGCTTCTGATGGGCTGGATGCATCTGCGGCTCCGGAGATGCGTTCGTTGGGTCGACGGTTCGAACAGCAGGCGGCTTGGTGGAAGGCGCTGGTTCCTGAATCGGTGTTGTTGCAAGATCAAGTTTTGGATGGGCCGGTGTCAGCAGAGGTAGCAGCGTTCTTAACGGCGTTAAAAGCGTTGCCGCCGGGCCAACGTTTGGCGGCCGGAGGGTTGGTAATTAATGCTTGGCAGGAAGATGTGGCGGGGTTGACTACGGCAATGACCACGGTGGGGGATGCGCCTGTTCTTCGCGTGGCCGGTCTTGTTGGTGCAGATTTTGAAGATTTTCCTGTAGTTTCTGGCGCCTTGGAAGAGGTTTTTGTTTCAACTCTTCAAGCGGCTCGCCCACTGACGGGATAAATAATTTAAAAAAAAGTGACCAAGGTCACTATTTGGCGTTGTGGTCGCCGGGTCGGTCGGTAAAGTGACGCCACAGCAAAGTAGCCATGAGGGCACTTTCGTCGATCAAGTCTGGTGTCGGCGGTAACTTCACCAGGAGGAGATTTAGGTGGCGAAGAATCGGGTTGAACGAGATGAAGAAGACCTTGTACGGCTGTACCTCACCGATATTGGTCAATACCCTCTGTTGACCAAAGAGGGTGAAGTGCGTTTGGCCCAGCAGATAGAAAAAGGCGTTGAGGCCCGCACCGAACTTGATGAGGCAACCGGCGTCACTCCCGCTCGCCGCCGTGAGCTGCGGCGCAACTTGCAGCGAGGCGAAAAAGCAGAGCGCACGTTTACCCAATCCAACTTGCGGCTGGTGGTTTCTATCGCCAAAAAATATCAGGCTTCCGGTTTGCCTTTATTGGACCTCATCCAAGAAGGCAACTTAGGACTCATGCACGCCGTAGAAAAGTTTGATTGGCGAAAAGGTTTTAAGTTCTCCACTTACGCCACGTGGTGGATTCGCCAAGCCATCACCCGTGGTATCGCCAACACCGGACGCACTATTCGGCTCCCTGTGCATGCTGGCGACACGCTGGCTCGTCTTCAAAAAGCCCGTTCGCGCCTAGAAATCAAGTTTGGTCGTACTGCTACCTTGTCTGAGTTGGCGGCAGAGGTTGAGATGCCCGAAGACAAGGTCACCGAAGCTTTGCGCTTTGCTGCCGAACCGTTGTCTTTGAGCGAACCATTGCGCGAAGACGGTGACGCTGAGTTAGGTGATGTGGTTGAAGATCGAGCGGCCGAGTCTCCTTTTGAATCGGCGGCCACCTCGTTGTTGCCCGAAGAGATCAGCCGCTTGTTGGCTCCTCTTGATGAACGAGAGCGGGAGATCTTAAAACTCCGTTTTGGTTTAGATCGAGGGGAACCCCGCACCCTCGAAGAAGTGGGCGACTATTTTGAACTGACGCGAGAACGCATTCGCCAAATTGAAGCTCGGGCCATGTCAAAGTTACGCCACCCTTCAAGTGACACCGGGGCCCGCGACCTGTTGGCCATTTAGCCAAACAAAGTAAAAATTGTTTGGCGGAGGTGGACGGGAATCGAACCCGCCGGACGGGGGTCGCCCGTCCCGCCCGCTTTGAAGACGGGGGAGCCCACCAGGTACTCAGACACCTCCACGCAGAACGTTACGGCCTAAAAACAGGAAAGGCCATCTTGAAGGAGCGGCCGTGGCATGCCCGGTCTATATTGATCGTATGAAAAAGTTTGCCATGCTGGCTGCATTAGCCGCACTGATATCGGTAGCAGTAAAAAAGGTGCGGTCTATTTAGTCGCACCGGTGAAGATGGTCACCGCTTTTGGCGGCGGGTCATCTTACGGATGAATAATCCGATACCGAAGAGACAACCGACGGTACCGACGACGGCCAGCAATTTGCTGCGTTCAATGGGTATGCGTTGCCCGAGGGCTACCGGGCGAGCAAATTCCTGTATTTCCCATTGGCGTTGGGTGGCTTCTTTGCGGAGTGCCCGGTCGGGGTTAACCGCCACGGGGTTACCCACGGTTTCCAGCAACGGCAGGTCGGTAACCGAGTCGGAGTAGGCCCACGAGTTGGTGAGGTCAATGTTTTTTTCGATGGCCAGTTTTTCGATGGCTTCTGCTTTGCCGGGTCCTTGAGCGTAGAACTCCACTTCTCCGGTGTAACGCCCGTTGGCGTCAATGGTGGCAGTGGTGGCAATAAATTCGTCGACGCCTAAGTGGGTGGCGAGGGGTTGCACGATTTCTGCTGGTGAGGCGGAAACTAAAACCAGAAGCCTTCCTTGTTCACGATGATGGTTGAGGAGGTCTAACGCTTCGTCGTAGACGATGGGTTCAATAACGTAGGTGAGGTGTTCGTTTACCAAACGGCGCAGGCCTTCTTGTTCCCACCCGGCGGCCAGTTTGAGGGCGGTGCGGCGGGCCCGTTCCATAGAGTTTTCGTCGGCGCCAAAGAAGCGAAAAAGCAACTGTCCCCAAGCGGCGCGCAAAGCCATAGGAGCGCTCAGGTAGCCAGCTTTGTGGAGGGCCGGGCCGTAGGCGGCAAGTGAAGCACGGGCGATCACTGTTTTGTCGAGATCAAAAAAAGCCGCTTCCATAGTAAAATCTTACGCCGTGGCGCTTCTTTTTACCGGTTGGTCTAAGCGGGTCTTTGCGGTAGTGTGCCCACACCGGTTGAGGGTGACCTTGTTCGGTTCTCGGCTTTGAGCCCTTTTGCTTTCCCCTTTTTGTCAACTTCCCTTTGACAATTCTTTTTGGAAGGCTTGATGATGTTGATGGTGTGCTGGTCGCTTAAAGGCGGCATGGGAACAACGGTGGTAGCAGCGGGGCTGGCTTTGTCTTCGGCTCGTGCAGGAAAACGTCCATGGTTATTGGACCTCGATGGGGATCTCCCGTCGGTATTGGGTGTTGATGGTGCAGGTCCGGGTATGACCGATTGGTGTTCGGCCCTTGATGGTCCGGAATGCGAAGCAATTGAGCAGTTAGCGACTGAGGTCTCAGAGATACGCCTGGTAGGTCGAGGCATGTCTTCTTGGGATGATGTAATTTCTGAGCGGATGAAAGAGATGGCCGAATATTTGGTTGGTCTTGATCAAACGGTGGTGGTGGATGCGGGCAATCTGTTTCATTCGGGCCCACCGCAGGTACTCATTGACCCTTTGTTGGCGGCAGCAGACCGCTCAATTTTGGTTACCCGAGCGTGTTATTTAGCGTTGCGAAGGGTCCCGATACAAACCCACCGTCCTACGGAGGTGGCGCTCACCGTAGAACCGGGCCGAGCCTTGGGGCGGGCCGATGTAGAACAGGTAGTGGGTGCTCCGGTCACCATGCGGGTGCTGACAGATCCGGCTATTGCCCGCGCGGTGGATTCTGGTTTACTGGCTCGCCGAACACCCCGGGTGTTGTTGCGTGGGGTAGGGGCGGCATCGTGAATTCTTTGATCGCCGCTGTCCATGCCGAGGTTTTAGATCAACTAACCGGCGAGACAGGTCCGGAGGCCGAGGCATTGGTGGAGGCGCTCGTGCTGCGCCATAACCCTTTGTTAGGTCACGTGGCTCGCCAAAAAGTGGTGGATGCCGTGTTGGCTCGCATCACTGGGCTGGGGGCTTTGGAACCGTTGTTTGTGGATCCGCTCGTTTCGGAGGTCATGGTCAATGGCCCCGGCCAGGTTTTTGTCGAAAGAGAAGGCCAATTAGAACGCACCGAGGTGCGTCTTGATGAAGCGGAGTTGGCTCGGTTGGTGGAGCGGGTGGTAGCGCCCACGGGCCGGCGGGTGGATCGGGCAAGCCCCTGGGTTGATGGCCGGTTGTTAGATGGGTCTCGCATCAATGTGGTGGTCCCGCCGATTGCGGTTGATGGGGCTTGTGTAACCATTCGCCGTTTTGGAAATCGACGGTTTTCTTTGGCTGAACTTGCTTCACCTGAGGTGGCTTCGCTGCTGCAATCCATGGTGCAACAACGGGCCAACATTGTGGTGAGTGGCGCCACGGGGTCGGGAAAAACGACTTTGTTGGGAGCGTTAGCGGGGGTTATAGATAAGAGCGAACGGTTGGTGACCATTGAGGATGCGGCAGAGCTTTCGTTGGATGCCCCGCATGTGGTGCGTCTCGAGGCTCGCCCCCCCAATTGTGAGGGGGTCGGCGAGGTCACGATCCGTGATTTGGTCAGGAACTCGTTGCGTATGCGCCCAGATCGCATTGTGGTGGGTGAGGTGCGCGGCCCGGAGGCTTTCGACATGTTGCAGGCCTTAAATACGGGCCACGATGGTTCGTTGTCTACTTGCCATGCCAACAGCGCCGCCGATGCCCTGCGCCGGTTGTCGACCATGGTGTTGCTGGCCGCTCCGGGGTTGTCGCCCATGGTGGCCGATGCTTTGGTGGCGGGCAGCGTAGATGTCATTGTGCAAATGGGTCGTCAGGGGGCACGCCGTTTGGTGACCGATGTTTTAGAGGTCCGGCCTCCGGGTGAAGTTGAGGCAACAAAAATGGTGGTGACCGGCGGGGTAGTGGCTGTTGGGGTTGATCAATCGGGTCACCGGTGGGGCCGATGACTGCGGGGTTTCTGGCCGCGATAACGGTGGTGGCTTTTGCGGGGGCAAAGTTGCCGAGGATGGGGCGCCGGCGTTTACCTGGTCAAAGCAACCCGATGAGCCGGGTGGCGGCGGAGCGGGAAAACATTTTATTGGGGGGATGGTTGGTTCAACGTTTTCGTTTGTCGTCCCGAAGGTTCAATATGGCGTTACCGGGGGTGCTCGATGAGATTGTGCGTTCGTTGTCTTCGGGGGCTACTTTGCCCGATGCGTTGAACGAGGCACAAACTACTGGGGGGCCGGTGGCTGAAGATTTAGCGTTGGTGGCGGCGGATACTAATGCGGGTGCTCCTTTGGGTGAGGCGTTGGAACGGTGGAGTGTTCGACGCCCTGAAACTCATGTTGATTTGGTGGTGGCGGCGGTTGATTTGGCTTTGGTTTCGGGCGGTGAACCTGCTGATTTATTGGCTGGGGTAGCGGAGGCTTTGCGTGACGAAGAAGCGGTTGCCGCCGAGGCTCGGGCGTTGGCTACTCAGGCTCGGGCTTCGGCTGGGGTGGTGGCGTTAGCTCCGCTGGCTTTTGCGGTGTTGACGGCTCCGTTTCGGTCGGGTGGTCTTGTTGGGGGCGGAACAGCGGGGTGGATTCTTTTAATAGGGCTGGCCTTAGATGGGCTGGGTTTGTGGTGGATGTGGCGCATTACGTCTTTTTCTGGGGTGGTTCGGTGAGCCTGGTATTTATTTTTTGGGTGTGTGGGGTACTGATTTTGTGCGGTCGGTTTTTTCGGCCGGCGCCGCTTCTCAAAAAGAAGGGAAGCGATAAACCTTTGCGAACTAACCGGTTGGCACTATTGGGTGGTTGGTTGCGAAAAAAGGCGCAGCGGCCAGCTTCGGTCCAAGCCGATTTGCGGTTAGGTCGAGCGGTGGCGGCGGGTGGGTTTTTGTTGCTGGTGCACCTGGTGGCCGCTTTAGCGGTCGGGGGGTTGGTGTGGTTGGCTCCACTTTGGGTGAAGCGTCGGGCTCGCCGCCAGCGGGAAGCTGCTGTAGCCGCTGATCTGCCTTGGTTGGCGGGTTTGATTCGTTTAGGGGTGGGGGCAGGTTTGCCGATTGGTCAGGCGTTGACCGAGGCTGCGCAGCGGGGCAAAGGTCCGGCTTTTCAAGCGGCGTCGGAGGCCATGGATCGCACGGCCCGTGGGGAGCCTTTGGCTTTGGCTTTAGAAGGTCTGCGGAGTTCACTGGGTGAGCCGGGCCGCCCCTTGGTGGCGGCCTTGGTGGCGGCGGTTCGTTTGGGGGCTCCGGTGGGTCCGGCGTTGGATGCGGCGGCGGTGAATTTACGGGCCCGGTCTCGGCGCCAGGCAGAGGTGCGAGCGCGGAAGGTGCCGGTGCAAATGTTGTTCCCGTTGGCTCTTTGTATTTTGCCGGCTTTCGTGCTGCTGTCGGTGGTGCCTATGGTGCTCGACGCTTTGGGCAATCTGGAGGTTGGCCTGTGATTTTTCTTCCCCTTCTCAAAAATTCTCCTCATGGGGGCTCTAACCCCACATGACGAGGATGCAATTTTATGAAAGTAGGAAACACTATGCGTGCACGTATTGTTCGCTGGCATTCAACCCTTTACACCCTTGATGATCGGGGGCAAACAACCGCAGAGTATGTGCTGCTAATTTTAGGCGCAGCCACTATCGCTATTTTGGTTACCAGTTGGGCCACCGGTACCGGCAAGGTGACGCAACTTTTTGACAAGGTACTTAACTCGCTGATTCGTAAGGTGGCGTAGTTGTTTAACCACCGGCGTGTCGTAAAAAACGACAGCGGCCAAGCCACCGTGGAGTTGGTGTTAGTGCTCCCGGTGGTGGTGTTCTTGGCCTTGTCGTTAGTGCAAGTGGGTTTGGTGGTGCGCAGCGCCATTTTGGTAGAGCATGCGGCGCGGGAAGGAGCACGCGCCGCGGCAGTTGGCGATTCATCAAGAAAGATTGAAAATGCGGTGATCGGCTCCACGGGTTTTTCGCCTGCTGCGGTGCGGGTGCAACGAAATTTTCGTGGTGACCGGGTCACCGTGGAGGTGTTTTACACCGATCCCACGGATGTCCCGATGATCGGAAACTTGTTTCCCGACATTGTGGTGAGTGGCTCAGCCACCATGCGAAGAGAGACATGACCCCGGTCGGGGTCACGGGAGGTCTAGATTTGCGAGGTAAGACGAAGCGACAACCAAGGAGAGGGAAGTGCAGCAAATGGTCCGCTGGGTTTTCCTACGTAGTGGCGATGGCTTCTGACCAGCCCATTGGCGTCGTGGAGCTAAGAATCCCTGCCCAAGCGGAGTACCTGCAATTGGTGCGTTCGGTGGTGGGGGCGGCTGTGTCTTGCCAACCGAGCGTGCCTCCCGACCGGGTAACTGACCTTCGTTTGGCTGTTTCGGAAGCCGCCACCAACGCTATTGAAGCCCACGGTGAATCTTTAGTAAACGATCGAGTGACCATGCGTTGTCATCTCACCGGTAGCCAAGTCATTTTAGAAATAACCGACCAAGGTGGGGGCTTCGACCCGCAGAGTGTGCCTGACCTCCCCGAGGTTGAGGACGTTAAACGGCTTCAACACGAGTCGGGCATGGGCCTCTCGCTCATGCGTCATTTAACTGATGAAACAACGGTCCAAGTGGGGGAATCCGGCACGGTTATTCGATTGAAAATTAACTTTGAGTGACTTAACAATGAGCGCTTAATTGGATTAAAAGGTGGGACTGGGCTCGATGACCACTACGGTCTCCTGCGCTCTCCACTCTACGAAAAAGACAAAATGGCTGGAAAAACTACACCTTCATCCCTGACCTGGTTAGGGAGCGATAATCGGCTGGCTCGAAGAGTGGGCCGTCCTATGCAGCGGTTCTTAGGCATTGAGGCCGCTGGTGGCGTGCTGCTTATTGTGGCCACCGTGATAGCCATGGTGTGGGCTAATTCTCCTTGGTCGAGTAGTTACACGGATTTGTGGAACACCGAGATCCATTTGGCTTTGGGTGATCTTTTAACCTTGGAGCATCTGGGGCATCCACTAACTCTCGGCCAGTTTGTAAACGATGTCTTGATGGTGATTTTTTTCTTTGTGGTGGGTTTGGAAATTAAACGCGAGTTGGTGATGGGAGAACTCAGAGAGTTCCGTGCCGCCTTGTTACCTGCCGCCGCTGCTTTGGGCGGGATGGTGGTACCGGCGCTTATTTACTTTGCTTTGAACAGTTCTGGTGATGCTTCGGCTGGGTGGGGTATTCCGATGGCTACTGATATTGCTTTCGCCGTGGGGGTGCTCTCCTTATTGGGTCCGCGTATCCCAACATCGTTAAAAATCTTTTTGTTGACGCTGGCCATTGTTGATGACATTGGGGCCATTTTGGTCATTGCTATCTTTTATACCGAAAAGTTGGCCGCCGATTGGCTATTGCTCGCTTTTGCGGTGGCGGTGGTGGTGCGTTTGTTAACCAAGGCCCGGGTTTGGTACACCCCCATTTATGCCGTGTTGGGCACGGTGATGTGGTACGCCGTTTTTGAATCCGGTGTTCATGCCACCATTGCTGGGGTGGTTATGGGGCTTTTGGCTCCTGCTAAACCGTTAATTAAAGAAGATCAACAATCGGAAACTTTTCAACTCTCAGAAGTAGCCGATGTGGATGCCCAATCGTTGCGCCGCATGGCTTTTGAAATAAGCGAAACGGTGCCAGTCGCCGAACGTTTAGAAAATTTGCTGCACCCGTTAACGGGGTTCGTTATTTTGCCGCTTTTTGCTTTAGCTAATGCGGGCATTGTTTTGAGCGTGGACTCCATTACGACTGCCGCATCGTCAGGAATAACTTTGGGTGTTTCGTTGGGTTTGGTGGCCGGAAAAATTATTGGCGTGTCGGTGTTTACCTTGTTGGCCGTTCGCTTTGGTTTATGCAGTCTTCCTAGCGGGGCTTCTTCTCGCCACGTGGTGGGGGTAGCGGCCATGGCGGGGATTGGTTTCACGGTGTCGTTGTTTATTACTGGGCTGGCTTTTTCTGACCCGGTATTGCAAGACGAGGCGAAGATCGGCATTTTGGTGGCTTCGTTGTTGGCGGCTTTGTTGGGAGCATTTATTTTGCGTGGCGCTAAACCAATAAGTGAGCATGTGTCAGTATCAGAAAATGCAGGTATTTAAATGTCTTACGCTCTCGTAATTGTTGAGTCCCCGGCTAAGGCAAAAACTATTGCCGGGTATTTAGGTAAAGGCTTCCAGGTGGAGTCTTCGATTGGCCATGTGCGTGATCTCCCTATGCGGGCGGCCGATGTGCCGGAATCACATAAACATTTTAAGTGGGCCAAACTCGGCATTGATGTTGAAAACGATTTTGAGCCTTTGTATGTGGTGAGCCCCGACAAGAAGCAACAGATCGCCAAGTTGCGCAAGTTGTTGAAAGGCGCTGATCAACTCTTTCTGGCTACTGATGAGGATCGCGAGGGAGAAGCTATCGCTTGGCATTTGTTGAGTTTGTTGAAACCCAAGGTGCCGGTGCATCGCATGGTTTTTCATGAAATTACTAAAAAGGCCATCACTGAAGCGTTAGATAATACGCGTGAAATCGACCAGGGTCTGGTTGATGCGCAGGAGACCCGTCGCTTGTTGGATCGTCTCTACGGTTTTGAATTGTCGCCGGTGCTGTGGCGTAAGATTGCTCCGCGTTTGTCGGCGGGCCGGGTACAAAGCGTGGCTACGCGCATTGTGGTGGAGCGTGAACGGGAACGTATGGCGTTTTCGTCGGCCGGGTATTGGAGTTTGAATGCCGAGTTGACGACCCCAACACCAGAAACTTTTTCGGCCGCTTTGCTTGAGGTCAAGGGCCGCCGGGTGGCCGGTAGCCAACATTTTGATGACACTGGTGCGGTTACTTCGCCGGAGGTAATGGTGCTTGATGAAGCGGCGGCGGTGGCCTTGTCGAGCGCTTTGGCCAATGAGTCGCTCACCGTGGAGTCGGTCAAGCCAAAGCCTTATAGTCGCCGACCGGCTGCCCCTTTTATTACTTCGACGTTTCAGCAGGCTGCTGGCGGACGACTCAAAATGTCGTCGGGCCGGGCCATGCGGGCGGCTCAGAATCTTTATCAAAATGGTTACGTCACTTATATGCGTACCGATTCGACCACTTTGTCGGATACGGCTTTGCGGGCTGCTCGGGCGGTGATCGCTGATCAGTTTGGTAGTGACTATTTGCCTCCTGCCCCTCGGACTTATAAAAATAAGGTGCGTAATGCGCAAGAGGCTCATGAGGCTATTCGCCCGGCCGGCGACCAGTTTCGGGATCCTCAAGAGGTGGCCGCTGAGGTAAGTCGTGATGAAGCCATGATTTACGAAATGATTTGGCAGCGAACGGTGGCTTCTCAGATGACCGATGTTGTTGGTGAGACGGTGCAGATTCGCCTTACCGGTCAAGCCGGTGAAGATCCTCTTGAAATGGTGAGCAAAGTGCCGGTCTTGTTTGCTACCAGCGGCACCATTATTAGCCATCTTGGTTTTCGCAAGGTTTATGCCGGTAGCAGTGACGAGAATGAGCAAGTTGTTTTGCCGCAGGTCAGTGAAGGGGACCGCGTTCAGATTGCTGACCTTGTTCCAGAGGGTCATACCACGCAGCCACCTTCACGGTTTACTGAAGCGTCTTTGATCAAAAAGTTAGAAGAGCTCGGGGTGGGCCGTCCTTCTACTTATGCCTCCATCATGGAGACCATTCAAAATAAGGATTATGTGTGGAAGAAGGGCTCGGCTTTGGTGCCGACCTTTAGCGCTTTTGCGGTGACCACTTTGTTGGAGACGCATTTTCCGAAGTTGGTTGATTACAACTTCACGGCGCTTATGGAAGACGACCTTGATGAAATTTCTCGAGGTGAGGCGCAACGGGTGCCTTGGTTGCGTGATTTTTATTTCGGCACGGATGGTGAAGAAGGGTTACACGACAAGGTCACCCATCGTTTGGGCGATATTGATGCCAAGGGGGTGTCCACGGTTGTTTTGGGCGCTCATGGTGGCCAAGAAGTAGTGGCTTGTTTTGGCCGGTTTGGCACTTATGTGCAAAAAGGTGAGGAAAGCCGTTCGATTCCTGATGACGTTCCGCCTGATGAACTTACGGTGGCGGCGGCTATGGAGTTTTTGGATGCCCCCACCGAACAGCATCTGGGTGATGACCCGGTGTCTGGTTTGCCGGTTATTGCTAAGTCAGGCAAGTTTGGTCCTTATGTGTCTTTGGGGCGTTTGCCGGCCCCCATTAAGCGTTCACCAGAGTTGATTGCTTTAACGGGGGTGGGCTTACGAAGCAAAGAGATCAAGGCGGCGTTGTCTTACCTGCGGTTGGCTGTTGACCCGGTAGATGAAAAGGTGGTGCGCCATATTGCCAATATTCCTAAGCGAGGTATCGGCAAAGGGACTTTGGATAAGATTTCTGATTTCGCGGTCGGGCATGACGTAGATTTTTTAACCGCTATGGGAAAAGCCGAAAAAGCTGGGATTACTGGGGCTGGGCTGAAGGGGGTCCGCTCCTTTTTGCGGCTTCGTAAAAAGTTGATGGGCTTGGTCGAACAAGGCCCCGGAGCGGTGGTTTCTGAAGCGGTGGGTGGCTATCGACGTGAGTTAGGGGCCAAAGAGTTAGATCGTCAAGAAAACTTGGATGGTCTGGTTGAAGCATTGGGGGCGTTCACCGGGGTGGGCGATGTACTCGAACAATTAAACAGTTTGGCCACCGTTGAGGAGGGTCCTAAACCCAAGATGGCTTCGTTGTTTTCGACTATGTCGTTGGAACGAATTACCCTTGAGGATGCTTTGGAGTTGTTGAGTTTGCCTCGCACGGTGGGGGTGGACCCAGACGACCAGGTGCCCATTACGGTGCAGAACGGTCCGTTTGGCCCGTATCTCAAAAAAGAGCATGCGGAGAAAAGTAACGAAACACGCAATATTGATAATGAAGAGCGGTTGTTGACCATCACCCTTGAGGAGTGTTTGGTTTTGTTGGCTCAACCCAAGGCTTTTGGCCGTCGGGCGGCGAAGCCACCGTTGCGTGAGTTGGGTAAGGACCCAGAGAGCGGAAATATTATTACTTTGAAAGACGGAAACTACGGTCCGTACGTATCAGACGGGGAGTACAACGCTTCGTTGGGCCGTGGTGATTCGGTAGAGTCTTTAACCGATGAGCGGGCCGCCGAGTTGTTGGCAGAACGGCGGGCTAAGGGCCCAGCTAAAAAGAAAAAACCGCGACGAAATAGGAAGTAGCTGCTGGTTGAACCGGCGGACTGGCTAATTTCTTCTAGGATTAACGTGATGTCTGATTCTCCCGTCGGGGATAAACCGCCTGAACTGCGTGATGAGTTTGTACTCGGTGACGAACCGAGTTTGCTTATCCCTGAGGGTGGCGATCGTCCAGGTTTTCATGTGCGCATGTTTTCTACCCCGGAGTTTTTTCGTTTGTGGCTGGCGCAGGTGGTGTCGGCTACCGGCGACTGGTTGGGCCTGTTGGCTATCAGCTTGTTGGCTATTCGGGTGGGTTCAGGTTCTGAGGGGGCGGCCCTTTCGATGGTTTTGGCGGCCCGTATCGCCCCCGGGTTTTTCTTTGGGCCTATTGCTGGGGTTTTAGTTGATCGGTGGGATCGCAAACGGGTGATGATTGTGTCCGATGTGGGGCGGGCTTTGGTAATGGTTTCGTTGCCGTTCGTGGACACCATTTGGGGTTTGGTGATTGCTTCGCTTATTTTGGAAGCGTTTACCATGTTGTGGTCGCCGGCTAAAGAAGCATCGGTCCCAAATTTGGTTCCCGAAGAGTACCTGACTACCGCCAACTCTCTTTCTATTTTGGCGGCTTATGGGACCTTCCCGGTGGGGGCCGGTTTGATGGTGTTGTTTGGTCGCTTGTCAACCGCTTTGTTTAGTTCTTCTTGGGCCGACAATCTGCAATTGCATGAAGAGGGGCTGGCTTTTTATGCCAATGCGGTAACGTTTTTGGTGGCCGCGGGGTTAATTTTTACGCTGCATTTGCCGCCCCGTCCTAAGCGTAAATCGTTGGCTGGGGAACCTTTGCGGGCGCGCTTGGCTGACCCTATTGCTGATTTGCGTGAGGGTTGGAAGTTTGCTTTTGTTAACCCGGTGGCTCGCACGGTGAACATGGGTTTAGCAACGGGTTTGATCGGCGGCGGCATGTTGGTGCCGTTGGGGGCGGTGTATGCCACCGAAGTTTTGGGGGCCGGCGAGTCGGGCTATGGGTTTTTGATTACTGCTTTGGGGTTGGGGGTAGCGGCCGGGGTGGCTTTGGTTTCTTGGGCGCAGCGGCACCTGCATAAAACCCGCATGTTTACTTGGTCGCTGGTTATGGCCGGCGTATTTTTGTTGGCCTCTTCTTCCATTAGCCAAATCCATTTGTCGGCGGCCATGACCTTTGGTATCGGCATGTGTGCCGGGGCGGTCTATGTGTTGGGCTTTACTTTGTTGCACGAAAATGTCACCGATGAGCTTCGGGGACGTATTTTTTCGACACTGTATTTGTTGGTGCGGATGTGCGTACTGATTGCTTTGGTGGTTGGTCCGCTGCTTGAAGAGTTGTTTGATCGTTTGTCGAAACATTTTTGGGATCGCCATATTAATCTTTTCGGGTGGGAAGTTTTTGTTCCCGGGGTGCGTCTCACCCTTTGGTTGGCTGCATTGATTATGTTGGGGTCGGGGCTGGTAGCCATTGTGTCGTTACGAGCCGGTGCTGAAGGAGAAAAAGTATGACCGGTCGTTTGGTGGCTTTTGAAGGTGGTGAAGGTTCTGGAAAGAGCACGCAGGCTCAACGGTTGGCTGATTATTTGGGGGCGTTGTTGACTCGTGAACCGGGCGGCACTTTGTTGGGTGAACAATTGCGTGCATTGGTTTTAGACCCTGAGCGGGAGGCCCCGTCAGATCGTGCGGAGGCGCTTATTATTGCTGCGGCTCGAGCACAACATGTTGCGGAAGTGGTGGGCCCGGCGTTGGCCGCTGGCACTGACGTAGTAACCGATCGGTTTATTGGTTCTTCGCTGGCGTATCAGGGGATTGGCCGGGACCTTGGGGTGGCTGAGGTAGCGGCGGTGTCGGCTTTTGCCACTAACGGCCTAGAAGCAGACTTGACACTGTTTATTGAAGTAGATGAAGCCACGGCGGCGGAGCGCATGAACCGCTCGTTGGACCGGATTGAACAGGCGGGTGAGGGTTTTCATCGGCGGGTTGCTGAGGCTTATCAGACGTTGGCTGCTGCCGATCCTGACCGTTGGGTGGTTATTGATGGGGTGGGAACCGTTGATGAGGTGACGGCTCGGGTTATGGCCGCAGTGGCTGACCGGTTGTCATGAAGGCTGAGGAATTGTGGGCCACGGTGGTGGGCCAAGCCGAGGCGGTACGGGTGTTGCAGGCGGCGGCCCAAGCCCCGGTGCATGCGTATTTGTTGGTGGGCCCAGAAGGTGCGGGGCGGTTAGCGGCGGCTCGGGCTTTTGCGGGCAGTTTGTTGGCGGGCCAAGATGAAAGCCCGGAGGGTTTGCGGCATCGTCGTTTAGCGGCGGCTGGTAAGCACGCCGATTTGGTAGAGATTTCTCCGCAGGGCCGGGCCTTGTTGGTCGCTGAAGCAGAGAGCATCATCGTGGAGGGTTCGCGTTCGCCGGTTGAGGCTCAGCGCAAGATCGTGATGGTGGATCGTTTTCATACTGCGGAGCCTGAAGCGGCAGCCAGTTTGTTGAAGACCATTGAAGAGCCGCCGCCTACCGTGGTTTTTGTTTTGTTGGCTGATGAGGTTCCTGATCATCAGATAACTATTTCTTCTCGTTGTGTGCGGGTTGATTTGCCGGCACTTGATGCGGAGGTTATTGCTGAAACACTGGTGGCTGAGGGGGTAGATGGGGAGCGCGCTCTTTTGGTGGGGGAGGCCTCGGCGGGCAGTTTGACTCGGGCTCGGATGCTGGTTTCTGACCCGGCTATTAGTAATCGTCAGGAGGCTTGGCGCTCGGTGCCGCGTCGTTTGGATGGTACCGGAGCGGCGGTAGCGGTGTTGGTGGCGGAGGTCCGTGATTTGATTAGCGATGCCGAAGGGCCGTTGGCGGTTCAGCACAAACAAGAGTTAGATGATTTGGTGGAGCGAGAAGAGTCATTGGGTTTGCGGGGTGCGGGGCGACGAGATTTGGTGGGTCGTCAAAAGCGTGAGCTTCGGCGTTTGCGTGACGATGAGTTGCGTTTTGGTTTAGCGACTTTGGCTCGTGGTTATTTGGCCCACGCCCAAGAGGATGATGCGCTGGCTGAGGGAGCGTTGGCGGCTACTGCGCTCATTACTGAGGCCACTGGCGAGTTGGTGCGTAACCCCAATGAGGCGTTGATGTTGCAGGCTTTGTTTTTGGATCTTCCTTCGCTGCCCTAGTTGTTGGGGTTATCGGTCTTAGTGGTCGTGGAGGACGAAGCGTACCCGTTTGAAGCCTTTGCCTTTTGATTCGGTTTTGGTGATTTCTATGCGGCCTACTTGGCCGGTTGATGACACGTGGGTGCCGCCGTCGGCTTGCCGGTCTAAACCCACGATGTCTACTACCCGTATTTCGGTGATTGATTCGGGGACCAAACTGACTTTGGTTCTGATGAGGTCTCGATCGAGCACGGCGTTGTCGCGGGCAAGAAATGAAACTTCGATGGACCGGTCAGCGGCGATTTCTTGGTTACAGAGGGTTTCGATGTGTTGAGCGAAACCTTCGGGGAGTTGGTCAACTTCGAAGTCCATGCGTCCGGAGAGGGCGTCCATGTTTCCACCGGTTACTACTCGTTTTTCGTCGCGCCACATGATGCCGCATAAAATGTGCATGGCGGTGTGGGTGCGCATCATGTGGCGGCGGCGTTGGTCGTCGACTTCTCCGGTCACCGTGCTGCCAATTTCTGGTAGGGGGCCTGCCAGTTTGTGGAGCACGCGTCCTTCTACGGTACGTACGTCAAGTACGGCGGCTGCTCCTTGGTTCCAGGTGAGGTGGCCGGTGTCGTGGGGTTGTCCGCCGCTGGTGGCGTAGAAGGCGGTGCGGTCAAGTTCGATGCGGTCGCCGTCGTGACTAACTACTGCCGCGGTGAAGTTTCGTAGGTCTGCGTCACGAAGGTAGAGGCGTTCGGTCATGTCATTCTTCGTTTCCGCTGAGGTCGTTTATTTCTATGCGTAACTCGTTGCCTAAAACACGCCAGGTGAGTTGTTCAAGGCCAGCGCCTTGTGAGCCGAACCGGTTGCTGTTGTCACAGGAGTCCACAAATTCTTGGCTACTGGTTTCCCACTGGGCGAGGCAGTCAATGTTTTTTTCGGGCACGCGAGCAAAGAATGAGGCCCATCCGGTGGCGGGGTCGTCGCCGAGGTGAGTGATCCAGATTGGTCGGCCGCCTCCCACTAGGTCGGGGAAAGCCACCGGGCCGTTGTCGCTAATTTCTGTGGCGAGGTTTAAGGCGTCGATGCCGCGGAAGTCATCGTCGCCGAGCCGTACGTCAAGTTCGGTGGAGGTGCCGGCTAAGCGCAGCATCAGGATCATTAATCCGAGGGTGATGGCCAGACCGAAAAGGCCGATGACTACGGCGCGGCGAGCTTGGGGGCTGGCTTTTCGGGCGATCGGCATATTGTTTTGTCCTTTAGTTGTGTTCCTCTAAGGAGGAACCGGCGGTACTTTGTGTCTAGTATCGCTGAGGCTCGTCTCGAGCCCTACATTTACTTTAGAGGAGACCTTCCGGTGGATCTTTTTGAATATCAAGGAAAGCAGTTTTTTGCTGAGTACGGCTTGCCTATTTCACCTGGTGAAATTGCGTTTACCGTTGATCAAGCAGTAGCGGCTGCGGAGGCCTTGGGCACCCCGGTCATGGTTAAGGCTCAGGTGCATACCGGTGGCCGAGGAAAAGCCGGGGGCGTCAAGTTTGCGGCCACGGTTGATGAGGTGCGTGAACACGCCACCAATATTTTGGGTTTGGATATCAAGGGCCATGTGGTGGGCCGGGTTTGGATTGAAAAAGCATCCGATATTGCTGAGGAGTATTACGCCAGTTTTACTTTGGATCGTTCGGCTAAAAAACATTTGGGCATGCTTTCTGCCGAAGGTGGAGTGGAAATCGAAACGGTGGCTGAAGAAAACCCGGAAGCTATTGCCAAGATTTGGGTTGATCCGGTAGATGGTCTTGATGAAGAGACAACTCGTGCCTGGGTGGCGGCGGCCAACCTGCCTGAAGCGGCGGTGGAGGGGACGGTAGAAATTTTGCTGGGCCTTTACCGAGCCTACGTAGAGGGTGACGCTGATTTGGTGGAGATCAACCCGTTGATTTTGACTCCCGAAGGCAAAGTGCATGTGCTGGACGCCAAGGTCACTTTGGACGGCAACTCGGTGTTTCGCCACCCGGAGTACGCCGCCTTTGAAGAAACACAGACCCGTGACGAGCGTGAAGCCGCCGCCCACGAAAAAGGCTTGCAGTACGTGGGCTTGGACGGCACGGTGGGGGTTATTGCTAACGGTGCTGGTTTAGCCATGTCGACCGTGGATGTAGTGAATCAGGTGGGCGGCGGGGCCGCCAACTTTTTAGATATTGGCGGTGGTGCCAACGCAGAGGTCATGGCCGGAGCATTAGAGGTCATTAATAATGATCCGGCGGTGGAATCAATTTTCATCAACATTTTTGGTGGCATCACCCGAGGCGAAGAGGTGGCTAACGGCATCATCGGTGCTTTAGAGAGGGTCGATATTGAGGCTCCTATTGTTATTCGCCTTGATGGCACCAATGCCGATGAGGGGCGAGCCATTTTGGCTCCTCACTTGTCGGAGTCGCTGCAGATGGCGTCCACCATGTTAGAAGCAGCCCGTAAAGCAGTGGCTTTAGCCGGAAAGGAAGCCTAGTCATGAGTATTTTTGTTGACGAAAACACCAAAGTTATTTATCAGGGGTTAACCGGCAGCCAAGGCCGTTACTACGGTTTGTTGAACCGGGAGTACGGCACCCAAGTTGTGGCCGGCACCAACCCGCGTAAAGCAGGCGAAGAGGTAGAAGGCATTCCTATTTACGCCAACGTGGCCGAAGCAGTAGATGCCACGGGCGCTACCGCTTCTTGTATTTTTATTCCGGCCGCCGGGGTACGTGGTGCGGTGCTCGAAGCAGCTGAGGGTGGGGTGGAGTTCATTGTGGCTATCACCGAAGGGGTGCCCGCTCACGATGAAGCGGAGTTCTATAACCGTTTGCGTCGAGACTTCCCTCAGGTGCAATTGTTGGGCCCGAACTGCCCGGGCATTATTTCTCCGGGGAAATGCAACATCGGTATCACCGCCGGACATATTGCTGAGCCGGGCGGCCCGGTGGGCATTGTCAGTCGTTCTGGCACCTTGACTTATCAAGCGTTGTACGAGTTGAAAGAAAAAGGCATTGGTTGCACCACTTGTGTGGGCATTGGTGGCGACCCGGTGCCTGGTACGTCTTTCATCGACTGTTTAGAGGCTTTCGAAAATGATCCAGAAACCAAAGCGGTCATGATGATTGGTGAAATTGGTGGTTCGGCTGAAGAAGAAGCGGCCGAATACATCGCGAACCACATGTCTAAACCGGTGTCGGCTTATGTGGCTGGGGTGACAGCCCCTCCGGGTAAGAAAATGGGTCACGCCGGGGCCATTGTGTCGGGCGGCAAAGGCACGGCGCAAGCCAAGATGGATGCGTTGCGGGCCGCTGGGGTGCGGGTTGGTTTGAACCCCACCGAAGCCGGTGAGCATATGGCTGACATTGTGGCCGATTTAGACGCGAACTAAACAAGGGCGCCGGGGTGCTTCTGCTACCGTCGCAGGCATGAAACTTGCCGTATTGGTTTCGGGAACCGGGACTATTTTAGATGCCATGGTGGCTGCTGGTTTGCCGGTGGCTTTGGTGGTTGCTGATCGCCCTTGTTTGGCGATTGAGCGAGCATTGGGCCATGGCATAACCGCTGAGGTGGTAGAGCGGTCAACTTTCGGGGCGGCTTTTGACCGAGAGGGTTATACCCAGCAAATCACTGAATTTCTTCAAAGCCATCAGGTGGATTTAATCGCTATGGCGGGGTTCGGTACTATTTTGGCTGCTCCTATTTATGAGGGTTTCGCTGGTCGTATTTTGAACACGCACCCATCGTTGTTGCCGGCTTTTCCGGGGTGGCATGCTGTGGAGGCCGCTTTGGCTCATGGGGTGAAGGTTTCTGGTTGCACGGTGCATGTGGCTACTTTGGCCGTGGATTCTGGCCCAATTTTGGCCCAAGAAGCGGTGCCGGTAGAGGCTGACGATACGGCGGCCACTTTGCATGAACGTATAAAAGATGTAGAGCGTCGCCTGTACCCGGCCACTATTGCTCGGGTGCTTAACCAAGGAGTTTGCGTATGACCACTCGTCGAGCGTTGCTGTCGGTGTATGACAAAGCGGGCATTGTTGAGTTCGCCAAAGGCCTGGTGGCTTTGGGGTGGGAGGTGGTGTCTAGCGGGGGCACGGCGCAAGTATTGGCCCAAGCCGGGGTTGCAGCAATTGAGGTAGCGGAGATCACTGGGGCACCAGAAATGCTGGGGGGGCGGGTTAAAACATTGCACCCGGTTATCCATGGCGGCATTTTGGCCGACCGGTCTAAACCAGAGCATCTCGCTGATTTAGAAAAACGTGGGATTGCGCCCATTGATTTAGTGGTGGGTAACTTGTACCCATTTTCTTCGGATCCCAGCATTGAGTTGATCGATATTGGTGGGCCCACCATGGTGCGGGCGGCCGCTAAAAATCATGCCCATGTGGGCATTGTGGTCAACCCGGAGGACTACCCGGTGGTGCTCAACGAGTTGCAAGCGGAGGGGGAGTTGTCGACCGCTACCCGCCGCCGGTTGGCGCGGGATGCTTTTGCCCATACGGCGGCTTACGACGCCGCCATTGTGGGTTGGTTTGATGAAGACGCTGACCCTTTGCCGCCTTCCTTGCATTTGGCTTTAGATCGGGTGCAAGATTTGCGGTACGGCGAGAACCCCCATCAGGTGGGTGCTCGCTATCGGTTGGCTGGCCAGTCGGGTTGGTGGGATGAAGCAATTACCCACGGCGGTAAGGCCATGTCGTATTTGAATCTTTTTGACACGGAGGCAGCTTGGCGGTTGGTGCATTGCTTGGGTGATGGCCCAGCGGCGGTGGTTATCAAGCACGCCAACCCTTGCGGGGCGGCGGTAGCAGACAACATCACAGCGGCTTACTTGGCGGCCCATGCGGGTGACCCAGTGTCGGCTTTTGGGGGCATTGTGGCCGTGAATCGTCCGGTGACGCTGGCTATGGCTCAAGCGGTGAGCGAAGTATTTACTGAGGTAGTGGTGGCCCCGGGCTTTGAACCAGAGGCCTTGTTGTTGCTGAAAGAAAAAAAGAATCTCCGCATTTTGGAAGCGCCGGCTCCGCAGTGGCCTGACCGAGAGGTGCGCAATATAGACGGAGGCCTGTTGGTGCAAACTGCCGACGCAGTGACCGTGGATCGGGACGGATGGTCGGTGGCTACCGAACGGGAACCCACGGAGGCCGAATGGGAAGATTTGGTGTTTGCGTGGCGGGTGGCAGCCCGAGTGTCATCGAACACCATTGTGTTGGTTAAAGACGGTCAAGCGGTGGGCATTGGGGCGGGTCAACAAAACCGTCGAGATGCGGGCCGGATTGCTACCGACAAAGCAGCCGGCCGTGCCTTGGGTGGGGCGTGTGCCAGTGATGCTTTTTTCCCTTTTCGTGACGGCTTGGATGCAGCAATTGAGGCGGGTGCGACGGCAGTTATCCAGCCTGGTGGCTCCGTGCGAGATGATGAGGTTATTGCGGCCGCTAACCAAGCCGGTATGGCCATGGTGTTTACCGGCCAGCGGCATTTCCGCCATTAGGTAAGTGCTTCCGCTGCGAAACATTTAGCACTAGAGTTCCGCTCTATGACTGCACAACTTTTAGCAGGCGGCCCCGTTGCGGAGGCTGTCCTCGATGATGTTCGTATCCGGGTACAAGCGTTGCAAGCCCGGGGGGTTACGCCGGGCTTAGGCACCATTTTGGTGGGTGACGATGGGGCCAGTGCGGGGTATGTGCGTAAGAAGCATGAAACGTGTGAAGCGGTGGGTATTGCGTCGCATCATTTGCAAGTAAACGCTGGTGATCCGCCAGAGGCTCTGTTGGAGGCGGTGGAGAATTTTAACGCCAACCCCGAGGTGCATGGTTACATCATTCAGCACCCGGTGGCTGATGGTTTTGATTTCAACGCTGCTTTGTCAGCGATGGACCCCGGCAAGGATGCTGATGGTTTGCACCCCACCAACTTGGGCAAACTGGTTTTGCAAGAAGAAGGCCCGGTGCCGTGTACCCCGGCGGGCATTGTGGCCATGTTTGTGCATTACGACATTGAGGTATCGGGTCGCCATGTGGTGGTTATTGGTCGAGGGCCCACTCTGGGTCGCCCGTTGTCGTTGTTGTTGACTACTAAAGCCCCGGGGGCTAATGCGGCGGTCACTGTGGTGCATTCGGCGGTACCAAACTTGGCCGACTTAACTCGAGAGGCCGACATTGTGGTGGCTGCGGTGGGTATCCCGGGTTTTGTTACTCCGGACATGGTGCGCCCTGGCGCGGTGGTGGTGAGCGGGGGTATTTCTTGGGAGGGTAAAAAGTTGTTGGCTGATGTTGATGAGTCGGTCGAAGAGGTTGCTTCGTGGATAACCCCTCGTTTGGGCGGGGTGGGCCCCACCACGGTGGCCATGTTGTTGCGTAACACGGTGGAGGCTGCCGAGCGCTCTGGGTCGTAGTTTCTGCCACCTCGTGGGATGCTGGCGGTGGTTTTTCCCGCCTTTTGGTTGCCACATGAACCTTGTGTGACGATGCCTTTAGCGAGGTGGGTTTGTTTCCGAAAGGTTCTTTAGGGTGCGCTGGTGCAACGTATCCCAGATGTTTTAGCCAAACGTCGAACGTTATCTTTTGAATATTTTCCGCCGCCGCCGGGCCCGGCTCGGGAGGCGGCTTTAAGGTCGGCCGCTCGGTTGGCCCATCGACGCCCGGATTTTGTTTCGGTTACTTACGGTGCGGGGGGCAGCGACCGAGCTCGTACTCGCCAAATGGTGGCTGATGTGGCGGCCAGCCATGTGTCGGCCCGCCACCGTTGCCCGGTCATGCCGCACCTCACGGGTATTGGGCACACTAAAGCTGAGGTGCGGGCCTTGTTGGCCGACCATCAGGCGGTGGGGGTAGCTAACGTTTTGGCTTTGGCGGGGGATCCACGCCCCGAAGAAACCGTGGCCGGTGGCTTTCGTTATGCCACAGATCTAGTGACATTTATTCAAGAGGAGACAGATGTGGCCGTTGGGGTAGCGGCTTTTCCCGAAGTACACCCTCGCTCACCAGATCGAGCAACTGATCGTCGACATTTGGCGCACAAACTCTCGTTGGCAGATTTCGCCATTACACAGTTCTTTTTTGATGAAAAGGTTTATGCCCAACTAATAGATGAACTTGCTGCGTTGGGTTGCACCACTCCGGTCATCCCTGGGGTGATTCCGGTTACTAATCCCTCGTCGGTGAAACGCTTCGCCGAGATGAATAATTCTGCTATTCCCGTTGATTTGTGGAACCGCTTGGAGGCTGCCGAACCGAAGGAGCGTTTGCGGATAGCCGTTGATGAAGCGGCGGCCATGGTCGCCAATTTGGTAGATCTGGGGGCACCCGGGGTGCATTTGTATTCTTTGAACAGCGCCGAGGCGGTAGAGGGCGTTCTTGACCTCCATGGAGATGATTTAAGTAGTTCCGAGTAAGGCGTTCTCTTCTGGTGGCCTCTCTGGTCCGGTAACGGTGCCGATAGGGTCAAGGCATGGCTGAAAAAATTTCTATGAGCGCCGATGGCGTATTAAATGTTCCCACTGAACCCATTATTCCGTTTATCGAAGGCGACGGTACGGGGGTCGATATCTGGCCAGCGGCTCGCTTGGTGCTTGATGCGGCGGCGGCTAAACACGGCCGCAAGGTGGAGTGGAAAGAAGTACTGGCTGGTGAAAAAGCTTTTAACGAAACCGGCGATTGGCTTCCTCAAGAAACTATTGAAACTTTCGACAGCCACCTGATTGGCATTAAGGGCCCGTTGACTACCCCCATTGGTGGAGGGTTCCGTAGCCTGAATGTGGCTATTCGCCAAATTTTGGACCTCTATGTTTGCTTGCGCCCGGTGCGTTATTTCAAGGGCGTCCCTTCCCCGGTGAAACACCCCGAGTTGGTGGACATGGTGATCTTTCGCGAGAACACTGAAGATATTTACGCTGGTCTTGAGGTAGAGGCCATGACCCCCGATGCTTTGAAACTGCGGGAACTTCTAGAAGACGCTTTTGGATGGAAAATTCGTGAAGATTCCGGCATTGGCATTAAGCCGATTTCTAAAACGGGTTCGCAGCGGTTGCAACGGGCTGCATTGCAGTACGCCGTTGACCGTGGATTGCCGCGGGTGCATTGGGTACACAAGGGCAACATTATGAAATACACCGAAGGGGCGTTTCAACGCTGGGGTTACGAGTTGGTGAAAGAAGAGTTTTCTGACGTGGCCGTGGCTTGGGAAGATTGCGGTGGCGACCCGGGGGACAAAATTTTGGTGCAAGACACTATTGCCGACATTGCTTTGCAGCAGGTGTTGACTCGTCCGGCTGAGTTTGATGTGATTGGCACCATGAACCTTAATGGGGACTATTTGTCGGATGCTTTGGCGGCACAAGTAGGCGGCATTGGTATTGCTCCGGGTGGTAACGCTAACTACGTCACCGGGCACGGCATTTTTGAAGCGACCCACGGGACGGCCCCGAAGTACGCCGGTCAAGACAAGGTCAACCCGTCTTCTGTTTTGCTGTCTGGGGCGTTGATGTTTGAACACATCGGTTGGAAAGATGCCGCCGATGACATCGTGACTGCCATGGAGGCCGCCATTGTGGACAAAGTGGTGACCTACGATTTTGCTCGTTTGATGGAGGGAGCCACCGAGGTGAAGTGCTCGGAGTTTGCTTCGGCCATCGTTGATCGCCTCTGACTCCCACCACATCTCCTGACGGGGTTTTCCGTCGAGCGGGGCGCCTGGTTGCTCGCTCGTTTCGTGCTCACCCGATTGCGCATATTTTGGCGGCAATGGGCGCCAACGTGTTTGCGGTGGCCGTGGTGGGGTTCACCGTTGTTATTGGTCGGGTAACCGATGAGGTGATTTTGCCTGGCCTGTCTGGGGAGGGGCCTGCGGTGTCGGGCCGGGCGGTGCTTTCTGGTATGGCGGCTTTGGGAATAGTGGGCTTGGTGCGCGGCTTATCCATCATGGTGCGGCGTTGGTTCAACATGATGGCGGTGGCGCGGACGCAACGAACATGGCGCCAGAGTTTGACTGACCGTTATTTAGATGCGCCGATGTCTTTTCATTGGGCTCGGCCAGCGGGGCAACTGTTAGCCCACGCCGATGCAGATGTTGAGGTGGCTACTTCTATGTTGATGCCGTTGGCTTTTTCGGTTTCGGTGGTGGCTTTGATTGTGGTGTCGTTGATCAGCCTGCTGGTGGTGCACCCGTTGTTTGCTTTGGTGGCGTTGGTTCTGTTTCCGACTTTGGCGGTGTTGAATCGGCGTTTTACGAAGTCCATTGAGGCCCCGGCGGCTCGGGCCCAAGCGGAGGTGGGGAGGGTGTCGTCTATCGCCCACGAAAGCCTTGATGGGGTGTTGGTGGTAAAAACGTTGGGCCGTCAAGATCAAGAGGTGGCAAGGTTCGCTGAGGCGGCGGCTGCTTTGCGTGAGGAACGTATTGCGGTGGGGCGCTTGCGGGCTAATTATTCCCCGATTATTTATTCGCTGCCCAACTTGGGGATTTTAGTTTTGTTGTTGGTGGGTACGTGGTTGTTTAGCCAGGGGACGGTGACTTTGGGTGAGATGGTGCGGGCTATGGCCTTGTTTTCTATTTTGTCGTTGCCCATGGAAATTTTGGGGTTTCTTTTTCAGATGATCCCGCAGTCGGTGGTGGCGCAGGATCGCATAAATGAGGTGTTGGCGGTGGCTCCTGAATCGACAGTCGTAGGGGGAGTGGTGGGGTCGGCCACCGTTGATTTTGTTGATTTGTCGTTTGCTTACCCCACGGAGGGTTCGCAAGCCCCGTTGGTGTTGGAGGGTCTTTCGTTGCATATCGATCCCGGGGAAACGGTGGCTTTGGTGGGTTCAACGGGAGCCGGTAAAAGTACTTTGGTGGCTTTGTTGGCGGCTTTGATGCCGCCCACCGAGGGTCGGGTGTTGTTGGGTGGAGTAGATGTTCAGGATTTAGGTTCGGAGGGCACGGCGGCGGTGGTGGCTCCGGTGTTTCAGGAAACGTTTTTGTTTGCAGATTCGGTGCGACAGAATTTGACACTGGGCCGCGATATTCCCGAGGGGGAGCTGCAGCGAGTGTTGACTTTGGTGGAGGCGGAGGGTTTTGTGTCGGAGATGCCTCAGGGCATAGATACGGTGGTTGGTGAGCGAGGGGTGACTTTGTCGGGCGGTCAGCGGCAACGTTTGGCTATTGCTCGAGGGTTGTTGCGTCGCCCCAAGGTGTTGGTGCTCGATGATGCTACGTCGGCGGTGGACCCCACGATTGAGGCCGCTATTTTAGCTAATCTTCGCGCTCATGGTGACCGAACTTTGTTGGTGGTGGCGCACCGTTTGGCCACTATTCGTTTGGCTGATCGGGTGCTGTTTTTGGAAAGCGGGCGCATAGCCGCCCAGGGCACGCACGAAGAGTTGTTGGCGGTCTCCGCTTACGCTGCTTTGGCGCAGGCTTACGAAAAGGCGGGGTCATGACGGCGCTGGATGGGCGCGATGTTGCTGGCCCCGAAGAAGAACCAGAGGCTCGTACTTTGGCCAGCATCGACGAGGTGGGTGCTTTGGCGGTGCTGCGGCGTGGGGTAGCCGCTTCGCCTGAGTTGCAAAAAGGGTTGTGGGGGACGGCCGCTATGGCGCTTGCTGTGGCGGGTTCAAAATTGTTGTTGCCGTTGAGTATTCAGTTGATTTTGGACCTTGGCTTAGGGCCAGATGGGGTACGTTTTTCGTGGGTACTGGTGGTGTCGTTGGTGTCGGCGGTTTTGGTGTTGGGCAGTGTGTTTTTGGGGCGGGCTACTTATTTTCGTTTGGTTTGTATGGCCGAGAATGTGTTGATGGGTTTGCGGGTCCGCACCTTCGCGCATTTGCATCGTTTGAGTTTGGCGGACCACACGGCGGCTCGTAAAGGGGTGTTGACGGCGCGGGTTACTAGCGATGTTGAAACGTTGACCAAATTTGCTCAGTGGGGGGCTATTGCTTGGGTCATTGATTTGTTCCAAATCGCTGGCGTGTTGCTGGTTATGGCTTTTTATTCGTGGCAATTGACCTTGTTGACTTTGGCTGTGCATTTGCCGCTTATCCCGATGTTGCGGCGTATGCAGCGCAGCCAGTTGAAGGCTTATGATCGTTTGCGTACGCGGGTGTCGGACACTATGGGGATTATTTCTGAAGTGGTTATGGGGATGACCACGGTGCGGGGTTATGGCTACCGTAAGGCCACCAAGGAAGCTATTCATGAAGCGGTTGATGAGCAGTATCACCAACAGATGCGGGCTGCTCGGTATTTTTCGTTGGTTATGCCCACGACGGATGTTTTTGGGGTGATGGCTATTGCTTCGGTGGTGGGAGCCGGTGTGTGGTGGGGTGGTTCGTGGGGGCTTTCTTCGGGCGAACTCATTGCTTTTATCTTTTTGGTGAACTTATTGTTGAATCCCATTACCGAGTTGGGCGAGGTGCTGGATCAAACGCAAACGGCTTTAGCGGGCTGGTGGAAGATTTTAGACGTGCTGGATACGCCGGTGGAGATTCCCGAGAATTTGACTGGGCCTGCTTTGCCGGTGGGCCCGTTGTCGGTAGAGGCCCGGGGGGTGGAGTTTGCTTACCGAGAGGGAGGCCGGGTCTTGCATGGGATTGATGTGGATTTGCCGGCCGGTGCGTCGGTGGCTGTGGTGGGCGAAACTGGTTCGGGAAAAACTACTTTTGTGAAACTGGTGGCTCGGTTGGCTGACCCCACGGCGGGCTGCTTGCTGGTGGGCGGGGTGGATTTGCGCCAGATGGCTACTGCGGATCGTCAATCTGCGGTGCGCATGGTGCCTCAAGATGGGTTTTTGTTTGATTCTTCGGTGGGGGAGAACATTCGTTTTGGTCGGTCGGAGGCTTCTTTTGCTGAGGTGGAAGCGGCGATCGATGCGTTGGGTTTACGTCCTTGGGTGGATGGTTTGGTTGAGGGTTTGGCGACGCCGGTGGGGGAACGGGGGGAGTCGTTGTCGGTGGGGGAACGCCAGTTGGTGGCTTTGGCTCGAGCCCAGTTGGCGAACCCTGGGTTGTTGATTTTAGATGAAGCGACGTCAGCGGTGGATCCGGAAACAGAAACTACGTTGGAGCGAGCATTGGAACGTTTGGCGGCGGGGCGCACCACTTTGAGTGTGGCGCATCGTTTGTCTACGGCGGAGCGAGCAGATTTGGTGCTGGTTTTTGATCGAGGCAATTTGGTGGAGCAAGGGCCTCACGAGGTGCTTAAAGATGCTGGCGGCATTTATGAGGGCTTGTATGCCTCGTGGCTGGGGAACACTCGTGAGGATGACTAGTGGACCCTATTGACCCGCTGGCTGGCCGTTTGGCGGCGCAGTGGGATGCCGTAGTAGATGGTTTGGCGGATTGCCCCGTGCCTTGGCCGCCGCCGGGCCCGTTGGTGGTGGTGTCGCCCCACCCCGATGATGAACTGTTGGCTTCGGGGGCCACTTTGGCTGCTGTTGACCTTGGGGTTCCGGTGACCGTGGTGGCGGTCACTGATGGGGAGTGGTCGCATCCGCATTTAGATGAGGAGGGTCGAGGGGCTTTGGCGCTGCGGCGTACCGCGGAGAGTGCGGAGGCTTACCGGGTGTTGGGGGTTCGGGCTAATCGGATGCGTTTGTCGTTGCCTGATGGTTCGGTGGATGAGCATTTTGGGGCACTGTTAGATCAGTTGTCTCCGTTGTTGGTTGGGGCGGGGGCTTGTGTGGCTCCGTGGCCGGGTGACGGCCATCCTGATCATGAGGCTTGTGCTCAAGCGGCGTTGCAGGTTTGTGAGGCGTTGGGGGTGCCGTTGTTTGGGGTGCCGATTTGGTCGTGGAATTGGGATGACCCGCAGAAACCGGCTTTTGATTTTTCGCAGGCTTTTGCTTTTCGTTTTGGTGACGAGTTAAGGGAGCGCAAACAGGCGGCTTTGGCTTGTTACGTCAGTCAGGTTCTGCCCGAAGATGGTCAGCGTCCGGTTTTGCCGAAATCTTTTTTAGATCATTTTGCTCGACCGGCTGAAGTGTTCTTGCCGCTGAGTTGACCAACGACCGGGGTCTGACGGTACCCTCAAGAGATACCTGCCGGCTGGTGCTGGCCTTCAAAATCAGGAGCTTTTTGTGAGTAAGAACCCTATTCGTGTCGCTGTTACCGGAGCCGCTGGAAACATTGGCTACAACTTGATTTTTCGTATTGCCAGTGGGCAGCTTTTGGGTTCTGATCAACCGGTGATTTTGCAAATGTTAGAGATCCCGCCTGCCATGGGGGCCTTAGAGGGTGTGGCTATGGAGCTCGACGATTGTGCTTTCCCGTTGTTGGATTCCATGGTGCTTAGTGATGACCCCAACGTTGCTTTTGCGGGCGCTGGGGTGGCCATGTTGGTGGGTTCTCGTCCCCGGACGAAGGGCATGGAGCGCCAGGATTTGTTAGAAGCGAACGGTGCTATTTTCACCACACAGGGCAAGGCTTTGAACGACCATGCCGACGATGATTTGCGGGTGCTGGTGGTGGGTAACCCGGCGAACACCAACTGTTTGATCGCTATGAACAATGCGCCGGATGTTCCTGATGAGCGTTTTACGGCCATGATGCGTTTGGATCACAACCGGGCGTTGTCTCAAGCGTCGGCCAAGTTGGGGGTGGCTTCCACTGAGGTAAATCGTATGACTATTTGGGGTAACCATTCTGCTACTCAGTATCCAGATTTGGTGCATGCTGAGGTAAACGGTGTTTCGGTGGCTGGCACCATTGATGATCAAGCGTGGTTGGAGAGTCAGTTCATCCCTACGGTGCAGCAACGGGGAGCGGCCATTATTGAAGCACGTGGGGCTTCGAGTGCCGCTTCGGCAGCTAACGCAGCAATTGACCACGTACATGATTGGGTGTTGGGTACGCCGGAAAACGATTGGGTTTCTATGGGTGTGCCGTCTGACGGCAGTTATGGCGTGCCGGAGGGTTTGATTGTGGGTTTCCCCACCACGTGTGCTGATGGCCAATGGTCCATTGTGCAGGGTTTAGAAATTGACGAGTTTTCTCAGGCCCGTATTGATGCTTCGGTGGGCGAGTTAGCTGAAGAGCGTGACATGGTGCGGGGCTTGGGCCTTATTTAAGGCAACAAGTTTTAGGGCTGTCTAGTCCTGGGGTACGTCGGCCAGCAGGCTACTGAGTTGGTCGGCTACCGCTTGGTTTTCGGTGAGCCGTCGTGGGTCGCCGCCCAGGGTCATGGAGCCGTCGATGATGGCGGCTAGGGGGTCGAGTGTCCCGGCGGCCATTTGGCTTGCCGTGTGGCGATCGGTGATGAACCAAACGTCTTGGTCGGGGGTTGGGTCGGTCAGAACTTGTACCGCTCCGGGGGTAAAGGCGATGCACCAGTGGGGCCCATCGGTGATTCGGTAGCCCACGGTGAGGGGCTTTTGGTGGTCGTCGAGGCCGGGGTGTTGGGTTGCTGCTTGGTTAAGGGCAGTAAGCCATTGGGGGCTAAGAAACTGGGGCATGGCTTAAGCCTTGTTTTGGCGACTGGCTAGGGCATCTACGCCGAGTACCACCATGAGCGCCCCTCCGGCCAATAGGAGTGGCCACAGGGTGATGCCTTGGGTGGGCCACTGTAACCCGGTGCCGTCGAAGGTTTGGGCGCCGGTGGGGCTGGTGTAACCCACCCCGTGGGGCCAGGGCCAAAGCACGCGTAGCGAACCCACCATGAGGCCGAGTAGGACGGCCAACATGGGGTCGTGGTGGCGTTTTAAGAGGCGGCTGAGCAGGGTGGCGAAGGCGGCGAGGCCGAGGGCAGCTCCAAGGCCGAAGATGACCAGGTCGCCGATGAGGCGTTGGTCAACCATGGTTAGTACGGCTTCGTAGAGGCCGAACATGAGGAGTAAAAATGATCCGGAGAGGCCGGGCAGGATCATGGCGCAGATGGCGATGGCTCCGGCGGCGAAAAGCAGCAGGGGCGAGGGGTCGTTGAGTGGCCCGCTTTGCCACCCTAAACCGGCAAATACGGCGGCTCCGACAAGGGTTACTACGGCGAGTAGGCGAGGGTTCCAGGTGGGCATGAGCCGCCAAGAGATGATGAGTGAACCGATGACTAAGCCCAGAAAGAGGCCGGCCATGTTTTCGGGGTGGGTTTCGAGGCTTCTTTCGAGGGGCCCGGCTACTGCGATTACTACGGCACCGGCGCCGACGAGTAGGGGAAGGAGCAGGCTCCATTCCACGGCTTTGAGGCTAGCTAGGGCGCCTTTTAGGTCCCCTCGGAGCACTTGGGTGGCGGCGTGGGCTCCGTCGCGAAGGGCATTGATGAGTCGTTCGTAGAACCCGAACATTAGGGCCAGCGTGCCGCCGGAAACCCCGGGCACGGTGTTGGCGGCACCCATGAGCCCGCCTTGGGCTATTCGGGTGAGGAGGGTGTTGCGTTTGTTGCTCATTTGGGGTCGGCTAAGTAGGGGAGCAATGCGTTGGTGATGAAATCGGGGCAGCGTACGGGGCGGCCTTGGTCGTTGGTGACGGCGGCTAATACTTCTTGGGTGGCCAGCACGTCGTCGCCGCGCAGGATGCGTTGATGCCAACGAGATGACGCTCGTCGCATTTCGGCCAGGCTGGTTTCGATGATGAGTTCATCGCCGCCGACGCCGGGTGCTAAAAACTTTGTTTCTATTTTTGAGACCACAAATTGGTAGCCCTGGTCTTGCAAGGCGTGAAGCCCGAGGCCTATTTGGTCGAGGAGTTCAACCCGGCCGGTTTCGAAGAGTTGCACGTAGACCGAGTGGTTGAGGTGCCCGTAGGGGTCGAGTTCGTAGAAGCGGACTTTTATGGGGTGTTGGTGGTGCACGTCCATGACGCTAGCCGTTACCGGGTAACCTTCGGCGCCGTGAGCGATGACCTAAATATTGAACTGCATGTGGAGTCTTTTGGCCCGGTGGATGGCCAGTCGGTGCTGTTGTTGGCGGGGGCGGATTCTCCGTGTACCCGTTGGTCACCGGGTTTGATTGATCCTTTGGTGGCGGCTGGGTATCGGGTGGTGCGTTTTGATACGCGAGATAGTGGCTTGTCGACCAAGGTGCCGTCGTCGGTGGGTTACACCTTGGAAGATTTAGCGGCCGATGCGGTGGGGGTGCTCGATGGTGAGGGTTTAGTGTCCGCTCATGTGGTGGGTCGGTCTATGGGCGGCATGGTGGGCCAGGTTTTGGCGTTGGACTACCCGGAGCGGGTGCGGTCGTTGACGTTGGTGGGGTCGTCGCCGGGTTTGGGTGATGAGCGTTTGCCGCCGGCGGAGGATACTTTGGTGGATTGCATGGCGGAGCGGCTTTTTTCTCCGCCTCCGGTGAGTCATGTTGACAAGGTGTCTTGGGTGGTGGAGCTTGATCGTTTGTTGGCGGGTTCTCGTTATCCCTTTGAGGAGGAGGCTGCGGTGCTGCGCGCTGATGCCGAGGTGCGGAGTTGTTGGTATCCGGAGTCTGGTCATGGACCGGCGGTTAATTCGTCGCCTTCGCGTTTGGATCGTCTGGGTGAAATATCGGTGCGGACTTTGGTGGTGCATGGCACGGCGGACCCGGTGTTTCCGGTGGGGCATGCCACTGCTTTTCTGGAAGGCATCCTAGGGGCTGAATTGTGGCTGGTCGAAGACCTCGGCCACGAACTGCCCGATGCCGCCTTGCCGGATTTACTCCCTCGTCTTCTGGCTCATTTTTCCTCCACCGATTAACTTGTGACTCGGTGTTCGACACCGAAGCACAATTAGTGAGACGCGAAACGACGCCTCACACGGTCCGGGTTCCCGAAGGTGGGCGACGGTGTGAAGCGCCGTTTCTGCGAGTTGTTGACTGGATCGTCTCTCGTCAGCGTTCTCCGTAACCCATGGTGGGGTTTGGTTTGCGAGAACGTGAGGGGACCGGTTCGGTCAAAACCCTACTCACCTGCTTGGTGGGGCACGACGTCGACGGCGGTTCTTGGTGGATTGCATATGCGCTCCTCCTATCGCTCGTCGCTACGGTCGTGTTGTTCACCACCCCACCTGACTGCAAGGTGATGCCATTACCTTCGCGCCACTTGAACGATCTGTCAAGGGGTCAAATGTTTTTAAACACAAAAACCCTCCTCCGGGGGTATCGGGTTGCACCAGCACGGAGTGCCGCCCACCAGGAGCGATGTTGATGGTGTCAACAAAGTACGGCTGGTCGAGGGGGGGGAACCGCTTAGCAACATCAACTGGGGAAACTTGTGTATGCCGTTACGGCAAGCACTAAAGCTAAAAAGACAGCAAAGGGGTTCGGGTTTGTTTACGCATAGTTCCTCCAAGGGTTTAGTTCTTGTAAGGCTGCGACGCACGGCGGGTTTCTGTTAGGGACAAACATCCCGATTTGCCTGCGGCTTTTGGCAAACTTCGCTGGGACGGCGTTTATTTTTGTCCGGTGAGCGCCCGGTTTTTTACCTTGGCTTTGAGGTAGTCACGGTTCATGAAAGCAATGAAGTCCAAGCTGATTTCTTTGGGGCAGGCTTCGGAGCATTCGCCGTGGTTGGTGCACGATCCGAAGAATTCTTCCATGGTTTCCACCATGGATTCGGTGCGCTTCCAGCGCTCGGCTTGGCCCTGAGGCAAGAGGTTCAGGTGGCCGATTTTGGCTGAGGTAAAGAGTTGGCCGGCTGAGTTGGGGCAGGCGGCGATGCATGCCCCGCAGCCGATGCAGGCGGCGGCATCGAAGGCTTGGTCGGAGGCTTCTTTGGGTACTGGGGTCAGGTTGGCGTCGGAAGCGGCGCCGGTGTTGACGGTGATGTAGCCGCCGGATTCAATAATGCGGTCCAGTGGTGAGCGGTCTACGGCGAGGTCGCGAATTATCGGAAAGCCAGCTGCTCGGAAGGGTTCGATTACAATTTCGTCGCCGTCGGCAAACTCTCGCATATGGAGTTGACAGGTGGCGGTGGCTTTTTGTGGTCCGTGGGCTCGCCCGTTGATCATGACGCCGCAGGTTCCGCAGATGCCTTCTCGGCAGTCGGATTCAAAAGCGATGGGTTCGTGGCCTTGGTCGTTGAGGTGTTCGTTGAGAAGGTCCAGCATTTCTAGGAATGAAGCATCGGTGGTGATGGCTTGTGGGTGGGTTTCGAAGCGGCCTTCGCTGTTGGGGCCGTCTTGGCGCCACACTTTGATGGTGACGTTGATGATTTCTCCGGTGGTTCCTGACATGTTGTTCTCCTCGCTTATTTGTATGAACGCTGCGAGAGCGCCACGTTGTCAAAGGTAAGTTCTTCTTGGTGCCGGGTGGGGTCGGTTCCTTCGCCGTTCCATTCCCAGGCTGCTACGTGAGCGAAGTTTTCGTCGTCGCGTTGTGCTTCGCCTTCTGCGGTTTGGTATTCGTCGCGGAAGTGTCCGCCGCAGGATTCTTCTCGTTGTAGGGCGTCTCGGGCCATAAGTTCAGCGAGTTCAAAGAAGTCTGCTACTCGCCCTGCTTTTTCAAGGGACTGGTTAAGGGTGTCGGCACTGCCGAGCACCCGCACGTTTTTATGGTATTCCTCTTTGAGGGCAGGGATGTCGGTGACCGCTTGTTGGAGGCCGGCTTTGTTGCGGGCCATGCCGATGTTATCCCAGACGATGCGGCCGAGTTCTCGGTGGTAGTGGTCAACCGATTTGGTGCCGTTGGTGGCTAGCCAGCGACGGTTGGTGTCGTTGATGCCGGCTACTGCTTGGGTGAATACGGGGTCGCTGGTGGGTACCGGGTCGTTGCCGAGTTGGCCGGCAAGGCCGTCGCCGATGGTGTAGGGCAGTACGAAGTAGCCGTCGGCCAGGCCTTGCATGAGGGCGCTGGCTCCGAGGCGGTTGGCTCCGTGGTCCGAGAAGTTGGCTTCGCCAATGGCGTAGAGGCCTTCAACGTTGGTCATCAAGTTGTAGTCCACCCAGAGGCCGCCCATGGTGTAGTGGGTGGCGGGGTAGATGCGCATGGGGGTTTGGTAGGGGTTTTCTCCGGTGATGCGTTGGTACATGTCGAAGAGGTTGCCGTATTTTTCTGAGATGGCGTCGAGGCCGTCGCGGGCGATGGCGGCGGAGAAATCAAGGTAGACGCCGTTGGCGAGGGGGCCTACGCCGTGGCCTTCGTCGACTACGGTTTTGGCGTTTCGGGAGGCGACGTCGCGGGGCACCAGGTTGCCGAAGGCCGGGTATTTGCGTTCTAGGTAATAGTCGCGTTCGGTTTCGGGAATGTCGGCGGCGCTTCGGCTGTCGGCTTTGCCGTTGGGTACCCAAATGCGTCCGTCGTTGCGTAACGATTCTGACATGAGGGTCAGTTTGGATTGGAAGTCGTCGCTGGCTGGAATGCAGGTGGGGTGGATTTGGGTGTAGCAGGGGTTGGCGAAGAGGGCGCCTTTGCGGTGGGCTCGCCAGGCGGCGGTGACGTTGCACATCATGGCGTTGGTGGACAAAAAGTACACGTTGCCGTATCCGCCGGTGGCGAGGACTACGGCGTGGGCGGAGTGGGGGGTTACTTCGCCGCTGATGAGGTCTCGGGTGACGATGCCGCAGGTTTGGCCGTCTTTGGTGACGACGTCGAGGAGTTCGGCGCGACTGTGGAGTTCTACGGTGCCGGCGGCTACTTGGCGCATGAGGGCGGAGTAGGCGCCGATGAGTAGTTGTTGGCCGGTTTGTCCGCGGGCGTAAAAGGTTCGCGATACTTGGGCGCCGCCGAAGGAGCGGTTGTCTAGGAGACCCCCGTAGTCGCGGGCAAAGGGTACGCCTTGGGCGGTGGCTTGGTCGATGATGTTTACTGATACTTCGGCCAGGCGATGTACGTTGGCTTCGCGTGAGCGGTAGTCGCCGCCTTTGACGGTGTCGTAGAACAGTCGGTGTACGGAGTCGCCGTCGTTGGTGTAATTTTTGGCGGCGTTGATACCTCCTTGGGCGGCGATGCTGTGGGCGCGCCGGGGGCTGTCGTGGAAGGTGAAGGCTTTGACTTTGTAGCCCAGCTCGCCGAGGGTGGCGGCGGCGGCGGCTCCGGCCAGGCCGGTGCCTACCACGATGATTTCGAATTTCCGTTTGTTGCTGGGGTTAACCAGGTTCATGGAGAACTTGTGGTTTTCCCATTTTTCGGCGATGTCGCCGGCGGGGACTTTGGCGTTAATTAGGGGGTTCATTTCAGTGTCCTTGCGCTTGTTGGACTAAACAGGCCAAGCCCGTGGTTTCGTTGATGGGGCATTCTCTATTTTCTTCAGAGATGAGCCCGGTTTGAGTGAGGAGAGGAAACGAGAGGTTTCCGATCAAAATCAAGCCAGCCAACGTGGCGGCCAGGCCGCGGCGCAGGTGGTTGTAGCGGGGGCTATTGATGCCGAGGCTTTGAAACATGGACCATGCCCCGTGAAAGATGTGTAGGGCTAGGGCGATGTTGGCCACGATGTAGAGGATGGCTACGGGCAGGTTGGAGAGGGATTGGGTGACGTTGTGGTAGGGGTCGCCAGACACGAACTTGTCGCCTAGCCACCAACCCCAGGTCAGGTCGGCTAAATGGTAAAAAAGGTAAAGGGCGATGATGGGCCCGGTCCAGCGCATGGTGCGGCTGGCGTAGTTGGCGGCCAAGTGGTCGCGGCCTCCGGCGTATTTTTTGGCTCCGCCCACCAGGGTGGATTGTTCGCTGGAGTTTTCGGACATGTTTTTGAGGGTGATGGCGGAGTGCAAGTGGAGGCCAAACATTGCCAGGAGTCCAAGACGCATGAGCCAAAGCACGAGGCCGCGGGGCATGAGGCCACCGCCAAGGGTGCGGAGCGTTTCGGCGTATTCGTGCATGCGGGCGGGGCCTTCGTAGACGTGAAGGTTGCCGATCATGTGAATGAGCACGAAGCCAATGAGCCCCATGCCGGTGAGGGCCATTACCCATTTCCGGCCGACTGCTGTTTGGTAAATGTTGAGAGGGAAGGGCCAGCTTTTTTTGCGGGACCGTAGTGGGGCTACGCGGTAACGCTGGTTGGGGGTTTGCGCCATGGGTTTACCTTGGGTTGGGGGTGTACAGCAGTTTGGCGCTTACGGTACCGGGCTTTGTCGCATGGTGGCCACCTCGGCGCTGGAGTTACGTGGCAATGTTGCTTTGGTAGTGGTTGGTGGTGGTGAGTTGGTCAGTGGTGAGTTGGAGTTTGAGCTCGATGGGTCCGGGGGGTCCGGTGAGATTTTGGGTTATTTGGCCAATGTGCATTACTAGGTCGGCGTCGATGTTGCCTTCCCAAACTGAAGTATGGGTTTGGCCGCCAAAGGTGAGTTGGGCGGTTATGCGGGTCAACCCGAGGGGTTGAGGCCCGTCGTGTACCACGGTGATGTTGGTGGTCAGTGTTTGGTCGCTGGTGTAGGTGGCTTCGAGTGGGTTGGCCATTACGAGGGTGGGTTGGCAGGCCGCGGTTACTGCGGCGTAGGCCGGTTTGGGGTGGCCTTGGTGGTTGAGGATGCTACTGCTGGTGGCTGGTTCGGTGGCTAAGAGTTGGTCAAAAGTAAACCCGCCGACCGGACGGTATTTTCTGCGACGGAGTATTTCTATTTGCGTTTTGAGTAAGTGGGCTTGGTGTTGTTGGGTGGCGGTTACCCAAGCGGCGGGGTCGGTAAAATTTTCGGGGGGAAACCGACGAAGTAGCACGTCGAGTTGTTGGTCGTTGCTGGTGTTGAGTTGTGCGGGGTCAAGGGTGGGCCAATTGGCTTGGTCGGGGGTGAGTTGGTTGGGCACACTGTGGCTGCCAAAAGCAGAGACGAACCGTCCGGCACCGGGGCGGTGGCTGAGGTAGGGGTCAAGGTCGGTGACTTGGCCGTCGTGCCAGCCGAACCAAAGGTGGCTGTTGGCTTCTTGGTAGTTGGCCAGGTTGGGCAGCATTCCGGATTGCGAAAGTGCGGGCCGTGAGGGGTCTTTGCGTTGAATTTCTCGGCGTATTGATCGATCCAGAACGGCTCGCGACCAGGTTGGTTTTTGGTGGTCAAGTGACCGGGGTGCGGCTTTGGTGGTGTCGGGGGCATCGGGGGTGTCGTGGGCGCACCACACGATGATGGAGGGGTGATGGCCAAGCAGATTGACCATTTCTCGTGCTTGGTGGGTGGCTTGGCTGCGTATTGATCGATGGTATTCGCCGCGTAGTGGCATGTCTTGCCAGAGGAGTAGCCCGGCTTGGTCGCATGCGGTGTAGAGGGCAGGGTGGGCAATGTGGCCGGCGAGGCGAAGCAGGTTGAGGTTGGCTTCAAGGGCTTGGGTTACTACTTGTTGGGCTTGTTTTTCGTTAATTGAGGTGAGGTTGTTGTTGAGGGGCCCAAGGTTGGCGCCGCGCAAAAAGAGCCTTTGTTCGTTGATGCGCCATTGGTGGTGGTGCATGCGTATGGAGCGAAACCCGATGTGCTGGGTGGTTTGGTCGCTGGGGGTTCCGTGTTGGTCGGTGACGGCGAGGGTTATTTGGTGGAGGGGCTGGTCGCCCAGTTCGTGGGGCCACCAGAGCGGTGGGTGGGGTACGCGTATGGGCCATTCGACGGTGTTTTGGCCGGCGGCGAGGGGTTGTTGGTGTCGGTGGTCTATGCCGAGGATGGTGGTGTGGAATACCGCTAGTTGGGGTTGGTCGGCGTCTACGACGACGCGGATGGCCAGGCTGGCCACGGTGGGGTTGGCGTCGGTGCAGATGATGCGTTGTTGAAGTAAGGAGATGGGGCCGGTTTGGCGGATACTGATGGGTTGCCAGATACCTCCGGGGTTGCCGTTTTGTTGGGTGGTTCCGGTGAGGGTGCGTTGTTGGCCGGCGGGGGCTTGGGGTGGTGAGGTGACTTCTATGGCCAGGAGGTGTTCGTTTTGGGTTTTTAGGGCGGTGGTTATTTCGATGGTGTGGCCAAAAAAATAGCCTTCGGTGGCTTGCAGGTAAGAGCCGTCGAGCCAGATGTCGCCTTGGGAGAAGATGCCGCCTATTTCTAGCCAGCTGCGTTGTTGGCTGGTGGGGGCGGGGGCGTTGAAACGGGTGCGGTAGAGCAGGGGCCCGTTTTGGTCAGCGAATTCTTTGGTGAAGCGCCATTGTCCGGGTACGGGGAGTTTGGTCCAGTCGCTTTCGTCGAGGTCGTTAAGGGGGAAACTTCGGCGGCGGGCGTCGCTGGCGGTTTGGGCGAGCCAGGGGCCGGTGAGTTCCATGGGTTTACGCTAGCCGGGTTACTTTTCGTTGTGGGGGCTTGGCGCGGCTGTTATCTCGGTCGTTTGTGGGGTTGATTAGCCGGTTTATCGACTGTTTTGGCTAAAAATCCTTTGTTTTCTCGTATTTCCCCTTGTAATTGGCGAACAACAGTGGTGTAATTACATTACTGGCATCCAACGAGGGGTGCCTACAAGTTACGTGGGTTGGCGGATGCCTACGGGGGAGATCGCACATCATGGGCATTTTTGCTAAACCTGACTTGGATACTTCATGGCAGGGTTCTTCGAACTGTCTCGGGGTTGATCCTGATCTTTTCTTTCCAGAGCGTGGGGCCAGCACCCGTGAGGCGAAGGCTGTTTGCAAGAGTTGCATGGTGCGCCCTGACTGTTTGGAGTTCGCTCTGCAAAATGGTGAAAAGTTCGGTATTTGGGGTGGAATGAGCGAACGCGAACGTCGCCGTATCCGTCGTCAACGGGCTTTAGAGCGGGCTGCGGCTGCGGCTGCGGCTGAGCAAGCGGAATCTGCTTAAGGTTTTTACTTAGAGGTTCTGCCGGGGCGGTACCGGTTGGGCGGCGCATCCCGCTAGTCTGATGGTATGAACATTATCGGATTGCTTTCCAGCAACGAATTAATTATTGTCGCTATTTTGGCGGTAGTGCTTTTTGGCGGGAGTCAACTTCCGAAGTTGGCCCGCAACTTGGGTCGAGCGCAGAAGGAACTTCAAAAGGGGCTCGCTGAGGGTGTCGCTGAAGCTGCTGATGATTCAACAAAGACTGATTGACCGCATTTAGCGCTCTTGGTTTTCTAAGAGTGTTGTTTTTAGGAGCGTTTGTATGACTGATATTTCTGAAAATCTTGAACCACAGCCCCCGGCGGGCGATGTGCGTATTGTTTATCTTGGGCCGATTGCTCCTCATTGGGAGGTGCAATCTACTTTTGGTGATCGAGCACTCATCGAGACGTTTCGTGACCGTATTGGCGCTCGCTTGATGTTGCTTCCGCCTCACGATCCGCAGTTTCGTCGTAACCGTGAGCGCATTAACCGTGATGGCGAGCGTGAAAACGTGTTGGTCACATGGGACTTGGGCTACGAAGAAGAGACTGCTTAGTTCTTTTTGTTTATAAAATCATCAATGGCCCTGGTGTAATAACCAGGGCCATTGTGGTTTTCGGCCCAGAGTTGGAGGGGGTAGCTCTGGGCGGAGATTGTTAAGCAGCGGTGGCCGAAAGTGGCTGCTTTGCTTGACGGCGTTCTTTTAATATCCTGCGTCGTTGTCGTTCTGAGCAGCCTCCCCAGACCCCGTGTTCGACCCGGTTGCGGAGGGCGTATTCCAGACATGGTTCGGTGACTGGGCAGTTGGCACAAATGGCTTTGGCGACAATAACCCCCATGCCGTCGCTGGGGAAAAAGACGTCTGCTGGGGAGTTTGCGCAGGTACTTTGTTTCATCCAAGTGGTGTTCATGTTGTTGCCGCCGTTCATTTTTAGGGTTTGGGTTACTTTTTCTGCCTTATTTGTACAGAACGGCATATAAAGCCACGGTAAAGAAACGGTTAAAACATGAGAAGTGTTTACTTTTTGTTCACCTTTTTCTTTGTTGCAGACAGGTTGGTTTGGTTGGTCGGTAGATTGTTTTTAATGGCGAATGAAACAGTATTGGACGGTTCAAAACCTCGCATCATCCCGACGTCGGCTCGTGGCCTGCTGGTCTTGGCGTTGCTTTACTTGTTTTTGACCGGGGTCAACTTGTTGGGGGGCGGGTTTAAGAGCCTGGGCAGCGATCTTGTAGATGGTCTTTTCCAGGGGATATCGAACCCGTTGGCTGGTTTGTTTGTGGGTTTGTTGGCCACAGTGTTGGTGCAGTCTTCGTCGGTGTCGACGGCGGTGATTGTGGGTTTGGTGGCTTCTGGTGTGGTCAGCACGAGTGATGCGGTGCCTATGATTATGGGCGCCAATTTGGGTACCACGGTGACCAATACGTTGGCTTCGTTGGGCCATGTGCGTCGAGACGCCGAGTTCCGCCGGGCTTTTGCGGCGGCCACCGTGCACGATTTTTTCAATATTTTGACGGTGGCGGTTTTTTTGCCGCTGGAATTAGCTACCGGTTTTCTTTCTTCTTCTTCGCTGTGGATTACTGAGCGGGTAGTGGGCTCTGGGGGTAGCGATTTTAAGAGTCCTTTGAAGGCTGCGGTGAAGTTGCCGGCCAATTTGGTGAAGGATTTGTTGTCCAGTTTGGGGGCTCATGGAGACCTCAAAGGTGGGTTGATGATTGCTGTGGGTTTGGCGTTTATTTTTGTGGCGCTGGCCTTTATTACAAAAAATATGCGATTGCTGGTGGCTGACCGGGTTGAGGCCGCCATTAATAAAGCGTTGGGTGCTGGTTCGGGCTTTGTGGCGATGGTCTTGGGGTTGGTTATTACGGTGGCGGTGCAATCTTCGTCTATCACCACTTCGGTGTTGGTGCCGTTGGCGGCTTCCGGGGTTTTGACGTTAGAAAATATTTATCCGGTGACTTTGGGCGCCAATGTGGGTACTACGGTGACGGCGCTTTTGGCGGCGTTGGCTACCGGTAGTCCGGCGGCGGTCAGTGTGGCCATTGTGCACACGTTGTTTAATATCAGTGGTATTGCCGTGTTTTATCCTTGGCGGGTGTTGCGGCGTATTCCGCTTGATTTGTCGGAGCGTCTGGCTGAGGTGGCGACAGAGCGGCGGTCGGTGGCTGTGGCTTACACGGTGATCATGTTTGTGGTGATCCCGTTGGCGGGAGTAATGATTTTGCGATGAGGTTTCCTAATGAGGTATTTCAGTTTTTTTCCGTCAAAATAACAAGTAACCAACTATTGGAGTTGATGACATGGTAATGAGTTTTTTTCGACGTCCTGATGAGGGCGGGCTTGAGCAGATAGATGCGCAGGTTCAGCGCATGGTTAATGATGCCCGCCATACTTTTGATTTGGCCATGAACGCCGTTACGGGTGGTGCGGTAGAAACGGTGGCTGAGGAGGTGCGGCGCACTGATCGGCAAATCAACTTGACAGAAATGGAGATTCGCCGAGCTTTGTTGGTGCATGCTTCGGTGCATGGCGCCACGGATACTCCGGAGGTGCTGGTTTTTATGAACATGGTTAAAGACCTGGAGCGCATCGGGGATTACAACAAAAACATTTTTGATTTAGCGGAGGAAGGAGTGTCGCTTGTTGATTCTCCTGATTTTGAGGAGATTTTGGCCCTGCGTGACGAGGTTTCTTCTCGTATCGCTTTAATGGGCGAAATTTTGGCTACGCGAGATGAAGAGCGGGCTCGGGATTACATAAGTCGAGGTGACGAGCTGCGTCGGGGTTTTGATGAGAAGGTTAAGGCGCTTATTCATTTCACCGAGCCGGGGGTTTTGGCGGTGCCGCGGGCATTGTTATTTCGGTTTTTGAAGCGGATTTCGGCCCATTCGTTGAATGTGGTTTCGGCGGTGGTTATGCCAGTTGATCAACTTGACTATTTTGATGAGTCAGAGGACACGCGACTTTAAAAGGATTCCTGGTGAATAGCCCGAAACGAATACTAGTTACCAACGATGATGGGATTGATTCCCCGGGGGTGGCGGCTTTAGCGGCCATGGTGGCGGAGGCTGGTTTTGTGCCGGTGGTGGCGGCGCCGGCTATTAATTGGAGTGGGGCGGCTGCTGCTTTGGGGCCTTTGGATGATCCTTCGCGGGTGCCGGTGCGGCGGGTTGAGTTGCCGGGTTTAGAAGATTGGGAAGTTTCCGCGGTGGAGGCGCCTCCGGCGTTAATTGTCATGTTGGCGATGTTGGGTGGTTTTGGCGATCCGCCTGATTTGGTGGTGTCGGGGGTTAATCAGGGTCCTAATACGGGTCGATCTACTTTGCATTCGGCCACGGTGGCGGCGGCTTTGGTGGCGGCGAAGTTTGAGCGCTCAGCGTTGGCGGTGAGTTTGGGCGATGGCGCTGATGATCATCATGGTTTGTGGCGGTGGGAAACGGCGACCCAAATGGCTGCTCCGTTGTTGCAGTGGCTGCCCGAAGCTCCGGCGAAAACGGTGTTGAATCTTAATGTTCCTAATATTGAGCATCACCAGGTTTTGGGGTTGCGTCATTGCGATTTGGCTCCGGTGGGCGGAGTGCATACCAGCATTGTGGGTAGGGACGAGCATGGTATAGATATTGATCTTTTGCCGACTAGCGGCGATATTCCTCACGGTACGGATTCTGCGTGGCTACGTAAGGGCTATGCCACGGTTACGGCGTTAGCTCCTCCTTCGGCGCAGGTGGCGGATTTGCCGGTGGAGGGTTGGCATGGGCCGGCGGGGCTTTAGCGCAGGTGTTGGTGGCGGTAATTTTGTTGCGTTGGTGGTGAGCGTTTTGTGGCCACCCCGTAGCCTGTTGCTGTGACCAGTCCTTCTTCTGCTGCAGTTAATCCGAAGCCGTGGTTGACGCCGTTTACTCGGATGGCGCGGGCTCATGCGGTAGCGGCTATGGCCGATGCCATGATTGCGGTGGCTTTAGCCGGGTCGGTTTTTTTCTCGATTGACCCTAGTGCGGCGCGTTGGCGGGTGGCTTTGTATCTGGTGTTGACCATTGCTCCGTTTGCTGTGGTGACGCCGTTTATTGGCCCGTTGATTGATCGGGCTCGTGGTGGCCGTCGGGCCATGATTCTTTTTACTGTGGTGGGTCGTGCGGTGCTGGCGTGGTTAATGACCCGACATTTGACGGGGTTATTGTTGTTCCCTGAGGCTTTTGGTTTTCTTATTTTGCAAAAAAGTTATTCGGTGGCCAAAAGTGCGTTGGTGCCGAATTTGGTGCGATCAGAAGTTGCTTTGGTGCATGCCAATGCCAAGATGAGTTTGGCTAGTGCGTTGAGTTCCATGGTGGGGGCGGGTATTGGGGGTTTGGCTTTGTTGGGGGGAGCGAATTGGCCGGCTTGGGCTGCGGTGGGGGGTTTTGCTTTGGCGGCGCTTTATTTCTTGCAGGTTCCTAAGGTGGCGGTTGAAGACGAGCCAGTTAAGGAGCGCCTTGAGTTAGCGGCCAGAAGTATTGTGTTGACGGCGCGTTCTATGACTTTTTTGCGAGCTGCGGTGGGTTTTGTTACTTTTTTGTTGGCTTTTGCTTTGCGAGGCGGCGAAGAGGGTTTGCCGTTGGAGGGGTTGGGTCGTGCGGCGGGTGCGGCGACCGGTTTTGTGCGGGGCCAAACTGTTTTTGGTACGCCTGGGGCGCCGCCGTGGCATTTTGCTTTGGTCATGTTGGCGGCTGGGTTGGGAGTGTTGTTGGGGGCAAAAACGGTGCCCTTGTTGCGGAGAAGGGTGGTGGAGGAGCACATTATTTTGCGTTTCTTGTTGCTCACTTTTTTAGGGTTGTTGGGTGCCTCATTTTTGCGCAATGTGTGGGGTGCGGTGTTGGCGTCGGGGGTGATTGCGGTTTCGGCGAGCAGTGCGAAGTTGGCTTTTGATTCGTTGGTGCAGCGTGATGCTCCCGATGCAAACTATGGGCGATTTTTTGCCCGTTACGAGGCTCGTTTTCAAATGAGTTGGTCGGTGGGGGCTTTGTTGGCGACGGTGTTGCCGTTCCCGGTTTATGTGGGTTTTGGCGGGGTGGCTTCGTTGGCTGCGGTGTCGTTGTTGTGGTATTTACTTTCTCTTCGCGGGGTGCGGGTACGGCCTACTCCGGTGACGTCGGATCGTGCTGATGGGCAGTTGCCGTTGTGGGATCGCCAAGAGGATGATCCGAAAAACTAGTTAGTTTTCTGTGGGGTCTTCGGGTAGCGAGATGCGAGCTAGCCAGAGGCGTGGGTTGTCTATTTCGTTTGGGGTGGGTAAAAAGCGGGCTTCTTCCCATAAACGGTTGAGCTCGTTGTGGCCTCCCCATTGGATGATCCCTTCGACAAAGGAGGCGCCGCGGTCTACTTGGTCTTGGGTCAGGTTGAGGCCTAATATTTTTTCGACAAATCGATCGGCTTCGTGGGTTTCTACTCGGCGGCGTCGTAAGGCTTCGGTGATCATGGGGTAGTTGGCGATGAGCCCGGTGCCTATTTCGTCCATGAGGTGGTCGACGTAGCCGATGATGGCCGCTACTTGGGCTTCGAGGTAGGGCAGGAGGGCTTTTTGATCAGGGGATTGCACGGCCCCCAGAATGGTTTCGGGGTCGAGCATTTGTGAAAAGTTGGGGGGGTTTTCGGGGCCGCCTTGGAGGTCTATGCCGATGTCTTCGAGGGAGCGTTGCAGGATGTCGGGGTCGTTTTGAAAACCGGCGGCGTGGCGGCTGAGGAGGTCGCTTATGGCTTTGCGTACGTGGGGGATGCCGAACAATGCGTGGTGCAGAGTTTCGTGGAGGCATACCCAGAGGTGGAGGTCTTCGCTGCGCAGGCTCCAGTCGTTGCCGAACTCTTCAATATTTGGGGCGACGAGCAGCAGGTGGTCGTCGGCTCGGGGGATGGGCAGGTCATAGCTGCCCAGGCTGCGTTGGGCGAGGCGGCCCACCATGGTGCCGGTGGTAATGCTGGTCATCATGGGGGCAAAGGTGGAGAACATTTGGCCGAGTGATTGGCGGAGTTCGGGGGGAAGTTGGGCAGCGATTTCTTCGGGGAGGTCCAGGGTGAAGTTTTCGGGGAGGTCTTGGTTGAGGGCGCCGGTCATTTTGGCTAGCAGTGGTTCGAGGGCAGTGATGCTGCGTTCGGCCCAGGCGCCTCGGGTGAGGGGTTCGATGACTAGGGGTTGGCCGCGGTTGATGAGTAGGCCGGTGTGGTTTTCTACTTGGAGTTGAGCGACTCGAGCGAGTTGTTCGTATTCCATGCGCATTACGGGGTCTACGTTGGCTTCGGGTTGCCCTTCGGCGGCTATGGAGCGAGCTATTTCGCGGGCTCGGGCGGTGGGGTCAAGGTTGGAGAGTTGGTCAAACCCGCCTGTTCCTTGCTGGTTTAGGGTTTCGAAAAGGTGGTTGAGTTGGGCGAACGGGTCTTTTGATTCGTCATCAAATGGGTCTTCGGGTAGTTGATTGCTGTTCATAAGGGCATCGTAGGGTGGTGAACAGTCAGAAGCCTCGCGTGGTGGTCACCGGTTCTACTGGTGCGGTGGGTCGTCAGGTCTGTACGCGTCTGGCTGATGAGGGTTTTTCTGTGGTGGGTTTGGATCGCCGTTCGGGGGTTTCGTCCCATGCCGAGGTGTCGTTGTTGACCGTGGATTTGGCGGTGGCCGATTTGCGTTCTTTGTTAATGGGGGCTGATGTGGTGGTGCATTTGGCTTCGGGGGTGCGGGCCCAAGATGTGCATGGAGACCCGGGCCACGACATGTTGACGGTGGCGGAGCGTTTGTTGGCGGCGGCGGCTGATGCTGGGGTGGCTCATGTGGTGGTGCGCTCGTCGGCCATGGTTTATGGGGCGTGGGCTGATAACCCGGTGCCGTTGACTGAGGAGGCGGGAGTACAGCCTTGTCGGGGGTTCCGTTTTGCTGAGCATCGAGCGTCTTTGGAGGGTTTGGCGACGGCTTGGGCCGGTAAGGCAGCGGGGCGTTCGGCGAGTTTGTTGCGTCCTGCGGTGACGGTGGCTGAGGAACGGCCGGGGGGTTTGGCGCGTATTTTGGCTTCGGCGGCGGCTATTCGTGCGCAAGAGGGCGACCCGTTGGGTCAGTTTGTGCATGCCGATGATTTGGCTGAGGCGGTGGTGTGTGTGGTGGCGGAGCGTTTTGATGGCCCGGTTAATGTGGCGCCCGATGGTTGGATTTCTGCGCCGATGATGGCGGAGTTGGGGGGCCCGGCGCCGCGGTTGCGTTTGCCGGCGCCGGTGGCTTCGTGGGTGGCGGAGGTGCGGTGGCAGTTGGGTTTGACCGATGCGCCGCCTTCTGTGGTGCCGTACACGGTGTTTCCGTGGGTGGTGGCTAATGATCGTTTGCGGTCGTTGGGTTGGGTGCCTTCGCATAGCAACGAGGAGGCGTATGTGGTGGGTTATGAGCCGCGGGCTACTGATCGTTTGGATGCGAAGCGTCGTCAGCAGTTGTCTTTGGCGGTGGCCGGTGGTGCGGTGTTGTTGGGGTTGGTGATTTTGGGTCGTTTGGTGGGGCGTTGGCGAAAAAGTTGAGCGTTGCTGCTGGCCGGGTCGTACGATGTTCGTTATGTCTGACATTGCACCGGGCTTGGCCCTGTTGACTCCTCCGGTGGGGGATACTTGGTGTGGTTTGTCGGCTGCGGATTTGCCGGTGGTTGAGGTGTTGGCGTGGGCTAATAAGCCGGATTGTGGGGCGGTGGTCTTGTTTAGCGGTAATGCCCGTGATCATGCTCCGGGTCGTGATGCGGTGACTGCTTTGGAATACGAGGCTTATGAGGAGCAAGCGGTTCCTCGTTTGTTGCAAGTGGCTGAGGATGCTCGTTTGCGTTGGCCTGCGGTGCGCCAGGTGGCTTTGTTGCATCGGGTGGGTCCGTTGGCTATTGGTGAGGCGGCGGTGTTGGTGGTGGTTTCTTCGCCTCATCGTCCGGAAGCTTTTGATGCGGGTCGTTTTTGTATTGATGCGTTAAAGGCTTCGGTGCCTATTTGGAAGCAAGAAACGTGGGCCGGTGGCCAGCATTGGGGTACCGATGCGCAGCACGTGGTTGAGTCGAGTCGGGCATGAATTCGTCGGTAATGTTTTTGGCGGGTGCGGGGGGTTTGGCGGTGACTGGGTCGTTGTTGTTGTGGTTGTTTAGCCGTCCTCGCAAGGTGTTGCATGATCCAAACGAGTTTCGCAATACGTTGCGTGGTTTGCACCAGCCGGGGGTGGGGACGAGTCGGTCGGGTCCGGCTACGCAACCTAATCGGGTGGTGTCAGATAAAAATGTTGATCCGGAGCGACGGTTCTAATGGCTCGGGATTTAGCGATTGATTTAGGTACGGCCAACACGTTGGTTTATGCCCGGGGCGAGGGCCTGGTTTTTGCGGAGCCTTCGGTTATTGCTTTGAATAAGCGTTCGGGTGAAGTGTTGGCTATGGGTAACGAGGCGTGGCAGATGATTGGTCGTACGCCGGCGCATGTGGTGGCGGAGCGCCCGTTGCGTAAGGGGGCGATTAAAGATTTCGATATTACTCAGCGCATGGTGCGGGTGTTGTTTGAGCGGGTGGGGGTGAGTCGGTTCAATCGCCCCAAGGTGCTTATTTGTGTGCCGTCGGCGATTACTGCGGTGGAGCGTCGGGCGGTTACTGAGGCGGCGCGTCGGGCGGGGGCTACTGATGCGCAGTTGATTGAGCAACCGTTGGCGGCGGCTATTGGCGCCAACTTGCCGATTAGTGAGGCTATGGGGAACATGGTGGTTGATGTGGGCGGTGGCACGTCGGAGTCGGCCATGTTGTCTTTGGGTGGGGTGGTGGCTTTAGAGGCGGTGCGGATTGGTTCGTTTGATATTGATGCGGCGATTATGGAGTATGTAAAAAACGAACACGGTATGGCTATTGGGGAGCACACGGCGGAGGAAATCAAGATCCAAATTGGGTCGGCGGCTCCGGTGGCTGAGGAGTTACGGGCCGAGGTGGCTGGTCAAGAGATGATGACGGGGTTACCGAAGAAAGTGATTTTGACGGCCACTGAGATTCGTCGGGCGATTAATGAACCGGTGGCGGCCATGATTGAGTCGGCGGTGACGTGTTTAACACAGGCGCCGCCGGAGTTGGGCCAGGATTTGATGAATGAGGGTATTCATTTGGTGGGTGGCGGCGGGTTGTTGCGGGGTTTCGATGTGCGTTTGGCGGAAGAAACAGGGGTGCCGGTAAATATTGTTGGTGAACCGTTGGAGTGTGTGGTGATGGGTGCGGGTCAGTGCATTGAGAGTTTTGAGGCGATGCGGGCCATGTTTATGGAGTCTCGTCCTCGTCAGGTGGGTCGTTAAGCGGCGAGCTGGTGAGGTCTTCGGCGGCTTGTCGGGTTTGTGGGTCGCGGTCGGTGAGCATGCGTTTTAGGGCGGCGTCTACTTGGGGCCCTTGGTAGGGGGCTAAGGCCAGGGTGGCGCGGCGTCGTATGGGGGGTTTGTCGTTGAGGGCCGCCAAGATGACTTGGAGGCTGTTGGGGTGACCGAGGGCGCCCAGGGCAGCGATGGCTGCTTCTCGACAGAGGGGGTCGTCGTGGTTTTGTCCAAGGTCGGCGAGTTGGGTGGCGTGTTGTTCGCTGAGTTCTGGTTGGTTGAGTTCGGGAAGGATTTCTCCTAGGGCCCAGCAGGTGGTTTCTATTACGTTTGGGTCGTGGTGGTCAAGGAGTTGGGCGACTTCTTGGGCGAGTTCTTTGGTGGGGAGTTGTTGGGTGGCCACGTTGAGGGCTTGTTGTTGTACGGCTGCTGTGGGGTCGTTTAGGCCGGTGGTGAGTTGGGGTCCGGTGAGTTGGTTGAGTCGGTGGAGGGCGTTGAGGGCGGCGGCTCGTACGGGGGCTTGGGGGTCGGCCAGGAGGGTGCGGGCGGTGTCGGCGCTGGTGTTGGGGGCTTGGTGTCCGGCCAGGATGGCTTGACGTCGACGTTGGGCGGTGGCTGGGTCGGGGGGTTCGGTGGGGTGTTCGTAGCGTCCGACCATGGGTTAGCCGATGGCTTGTTCAAGTAGGAAGGTGCCGGCAAAAAAGAGTGCTCCGAAGGCGGTGGCGATGAATGCTCCGCCGACTGCGATGAGTACCACGAGGGCGGCGAGGGAACGTAGGCGGTGCCACCAGCGGATGCGGGCTCGGCGGCCGGTGAGTACTTTTCGTGGGGGCTGAAACCAGATTCCGCTGAGGGCGGCCAGGTTCCATTTGCGGTCGATGGCTCGTTCGGTGTCGCCGCTGGGGGGTAGCCAGGTGCGGCGTATGGCGTGGTCGGCCTTCCAAAGGTTTTGTGCGAGTTTTTGCGGGGTGCATGCCGTATTGTTGGTCAGCGTGGCAGGCTGGGGGGGTCCCGGTGTGATGCGGGCGGAGAACAGCAGCAGCGCGCCAGCCAAGAGGGCCGCGGAGGGCATGAACGTGGTGAGGGAAGAGGAAAGTATTAGTGAAGTGGTCACGGCACCTGAGATGCTAGTTGGCGATGAGCCTGCCCCGGTCGCAGGGGGGTCAATGAGTTTGCGTCGCTTGTCTGGTGAGCGGCGTTGGCTGGCGGTTTTGTTTTTGCTGGGTGTTGTTTTGGTGTTGGTTATGACCTTTGTGCGGTTGCCTTATTATGTGTTTTCTCCTGGTTCGGTGAACCCGTTGGCGGAGCGCATTGTGGTTACGGGGGTGGATACTTTTGATCCGGTGGGCGAGGTTTTGTTTACTACGGTGAGTCAAGATTCTTCGGTGAATGGGTGGGAGTATTTGTGGGCTAAGTGGGATGATTCGGTGTTGTTACTGGATGAAGATTTGGTGATGGGGGATCGTGATCGTGGTGAGGTGCGGGCTTTTAATTTGGCTTTGATGAGGGTTTCGAAGTCCACTGCGGTGGCGGTGGCTTTGCTGCATTTGGGTTTTGAACCGTTTGTGGCGACTGGGGTGGGGATGGCTTCGGTGGAGGGTCCGGCGGAGGGTTTGTTTACTACTGATGATGTGATTCGGTCTATTAATGGGGTGGTGGTGGATACCACTGAAGAGTTGGTGGTGGAGATTCGTCGTTATGCGCCTGGTGAGACGTTGGTTTTTGCGGTGGAGGCGGTGGATGGTTCGTTTCCTCGAGAGGTTTCGGTGGTGATGGGGGCTCGAGAGGATGACCCGTCGGTGGCGTTTTTGGGTATTCAGCCGCAGACTCGTACGGAGGATGCTCCGGGTATGCCGTTTAATGCGCATGTTGATACGGGTTCTGTGGGGGGTAATTCGGCGGGTTTGGCGTTGACGCTGTCGGTTCTGGATTTAGTAACGCCGGGGGAATTGACTGGTGGTTTTCAGGTGGCTACTACGGGCACTATTTCGTTGTCGGGGGCGGTGGGCCCTATTGGGGGTATTGAGCAAAAGACGGTGGCTGCTCGTAAGGCGGGGGTGGATTTGTTTTTGGTTCCGATGAGCGAGTTGGCGGCGGCGCAGCGTCAGGCGGGCGATTTGAATGTGGTGGGGGTGGCGACGTTGGATGAGGCGTTGGTTGCTTTGGCTGCGTTGGGTGGTAATGCTTTGGAATTGTCGCTGCCTTAGTTTGCTTGTTTTGTCTTTAAGGGCGGGCTTGTGGGGGGCAGCGGTAGGCTCGCTTTATGCGCCCTGAAAGTAGCCCTCGTCCGCAATCTTCTGGTTCTTCGTCGGGGGGTGTTCCGCCTCGGGGTCCGCGTCCGGTTCCGGGCCGTGGTGGCGGGTCGCCGCGCCGTTTTCGTACCGTTATGGCAGTGGTGTCGGTAGTCGGTATTTTTGGTTTGATGGCCTTGCGGGGGATCGCCGGTTTTTACACGGACTTCTTGTGGTTTGACCAGTTGGGTCACGACGATGTGTTTACGTCGGTTTTAGGTGCTCAAGTGGTGTTGGTTGTATTGTTTACAACACTGTTTTTTGTGTTGGTGTACGGCAACCTGACGGTCGCTGACCGTATGGCGCCGGCGGTGCGCCCTCCTGGGCCAGAAGAAGATTTGGTAAGCCAGTGGCATTTGTTGATTGGTTCGCGGGCCGGCAAGCTGCGTTTGGTGGCTTCGTTTGTGTTGGCGTTGATGGCTGGTGCGGGGGTTGGTAACCGGTGGCAAGAGTGGCTGCTGTTTACTAATGGCGGCGATTTTGGTTCGGTAGATGCGCAGTTTGGTCGCGATCTTGGGTTCTTTATTTTCCAGTTGCCTTTTTTGAGTTTTGTGGTGGGTTGGTTGTTTTCTAGTTTGTTTGTGATTTTGTTGGTTACGTCGGTGGCCCATTATCTCAATGGGGGTATTCGTTTTCAGACGTTTGGCGAGCGGGTGCAACCGAAGGTGAAGATGCATTTGTCGGCACTATTGGCTCTTTTAGCTTTGGTGAAGGCGGCGGGTTACTGGTTGGCTCGTTTTGAGTTGACGACTTCTACCCGGGGTGCGGTTGATGGGGCTAGTTACACCGATGTGAAGGCACAGTTGCCGGCCATGAATTTGTTGATTTTGATTTCGTTGTTTGCCGTGTTGTTGTTGGCGGTTAATGTTCGGCGCCGGGGTTGGGTGTTGCCTACTTTGGCGGTGGGTTTGTGGGCTTTGGTGGCTTTGGTGATGGGCAGTATTTATCCGGCGGTTATTCAGAACCTGCGGGTGGAGCCTGCGGAGTCTGAGAAGGAGTCGGTTTATATTGCTCGTAATATTGCGGCGACCCGGACGGCTTTTGGTTTGGATGACTTGGTGGAATTGCAGATTGAGGATTTTGATAATGAGATCACTGCGGTTGATTTGTTGCAGAATCCGACCACGGTGCGCAATATTCGGGTGATGGACCCGGTGGTGGTTCAGGGCACGTTTGACCGTTTGCAGGGTGAGCGGGAGTTTTACCGTTTTGCTGATGTTTTGGATACCGATCGTTATCTCATTGATGGCGAGATGACCCAGGTGTTGTTGGGCGCTCGTGAGTTGGATCTGAATGAGACTCGTTCGTGGGAGAGCCAGCATGTGGCTTTTACGCATGGTTATGGGGTGGCTATGGCGCCGGTGAGTCGGGTGCGTGGTTCTGGTGACCCGGATTTTGTGATTGGTGATTTGCCGGTTTCTATTGATGAGTCAATGGAGGTCACGTTGGATCGTCCGCAGATTTATATTGGCGAGGGTTTGGGTGGTTATGCCGTGGTGGGGGCCAGCCGTGATGAGGTGGATTTCACTGACGAGAATCAAGAAACCCAGTCGGTGCGTTACGCCGATATCGGTGGCCAAGCTGGGGTGCCGATGGGGTCGCTGTTGCGTAAGGCGGCTTTTGCTTTGCGGTTTACTGAGTTGGAGCCGTTGATTTCTAACTTTGTTACTGATGAGTCTCGGATTATTTATGTTCGTGATGTGCAGGAGAGGGTCAAGAAGTTGGCTCCGTTTTTGGAATTTGATGCGGACCCTTATCCGGTGATGGTTGATGGCCGTTTGGTGTACGTGGTCGATGGTTATACGACGACGAATCGTTACCCGTATTCGCAGCGTGCGCCGGTGTCTGATTTGAGTACGGAGAGTGGTTTGCGCAGCGATTTCAATTATGTGCGTAATTCGGTGCGTGCCGTGGTGGATGCTTTTGATGGCACGGTGACTTTTTACATTGTTGATGATGAGGATCCGATTATTGCTGCTTACCAGTCGGCGTTTAGTAATTTGTTTACGCCGGTTTCGGAGATGCCTGAAGAGTTGGTGGCGCATATGCGTTATGCCGAGGATTTGTTTCGTGTGCAGTCGGAGTTGTGGGGTTCGTATCACGTGGATAACACGGAGAACTTTTATCAGCGGGCTGCTGAGTGGGCGGTGTCGCAGGACCCTGGTCGCAGTGGTGAGGGTGCCGCAGATTTAGTGTTGGTTGATGCGCAGGGGACACGGGTGGGGACGCGTGATGTGCGTATGGCTCCTTATCGCACCATGGTGAGTTTGCCTGATGCTGAGGAAGCGGAGTTTGTGATTTTGCGGGCTTATGTGCCGCTTGATGATGAGGATGCGCGTAAGGAATTGGCGGCTTACGTGGTGGGTCGTAGCGATGGGGAGCACGCCGGCGAGTTGGTGGTGTACCGTCCGCCGACGTCAAACTTTGATGGCCCGGCTTTGGCTGAGGAGCGCATTCGTAACGATGAAGCGGTCGCTACTTTGCAGACGTTGTTGAGCCAGCGGGGTTCAGACGTCCTCTTTGGTGAGTTGTTGTTGGTGCCTATTGAGAATTCAATTTTGTATGTGCGTCCGTTGTATGTGCAAGCAGATGGAGACTCCACGGTGCCGGAGTTGGAGCGGGTCATTGTGGTGGCTGGCGAAAAAGTTGTTATGGCCGATTCGCTCCAGGAGGCTTTGGAGGAGTTAACGGGCCACAGTTTGGCGGCTTTGTTCCCCGATGGCATTGTTTCTGATGTGCCGGCGGTTGATGAACCGGTGGTTTCGGTTGATGATCCGGACGAACCGGTTGCCCCGATTGAGGGTATTCCTGAGGATGTGGTGACGCTGGTGGCGGAGATTGAGCAGTTGCAGCGTGAGTCTGCTGCTGCTTTGGCGCAGGATCCTGCGGATTGGTTGGAGTTTGGCCGTTTGCAGGACCGTATTCAGTCGCTGGTGGCGGCGTTGGCGGCGTCTGCTGGTTAGTCGGCGGGTTGCCAGCCGCTGAGCCGTCGGCCGGTAGGTGAGGGTTCGTCGGCGCGTACCGGTGAGTCGGCGGTCAGGTCGGCGAAGCTTTCGTCGTTTTCGAGTTGCGGTGTGGGTGGGGTGATGGGTTCGAATTGGTGAGCGAGTTCGGCGATTTGTCCGCGGAGTTCTACGGTGACTCGGGTGAGTTCGGCGGAAAGTCGTGCGCCTTGGAGGCGGAGGTCCATGAGGGTTTCTTCGTCGTTTTCGCCGGCTTCGGTGCCTAGGGCGTTGAATTTGTGTTCGAGGTCGCTGAGGCGTTCGTCGAGGTTGCGGAGCCCGTTGGCGAGGTCGAGCAGTATTTGGTCGGCGATGGGGGCGCTGTCGGTGGGTTGCACGGTGGAGGGTGCGGTGGCTTTTTTGCGTTTGTTGCGCCTTGAAATTTTGGCCATGGCTTGATGGTAGTCCTCATTCGGGGTTGTGTTGGGTTGCCGCGCTTTGTGGCGGGCTCTTGGTAGGTACGCTGGCCGGGTGAAGGTCTTATTTTTTCTGAGGGTTCGGTCGTTTGGTGTGGCTTTGCTGGCCTTGTCGGTTGTTTCGTCTTGTGCGGGTTATGACGGGAGAGTTTTGCAGGGGGGTGTTCCGTCGGACACGTTGGATGTTTTGGTGGTTGATCAGGTGGTTGAGGCGGGGGTGCAGGCTGGGGCGGCTGGTGTTGTTCCGGCGAGTACGAAGCCGAATGTTCCGGAGGTCACTATTGAGGAGGATCTGAAGGCGGAGATGGATTGGTCGGTGGGGGTGGGGGGCTCTACCAAGGTTGAGGTGGGTGTGTTGTCTGGTGAGATGGCGGCGGCGGGTTCTTATGAGTTGTCGTATCCGCAGGTGACAGAAACGGCGGCTGATTTTGCCATTAATGGGGCGTTGCAGGCGGTGGCTGACCGGGTGTATTTGGGTTTTGCTGGGGAGTTGGCGGAGTTGATGGGTGGGGAGGATGCGTTGAGTGAGCCGAGCCGGTTGTTGGGTGATGGTGAGGTGGTGTTTGATAACGATTTTTTGTTGAGTGTGTTGTTTAAGGGCACGATTTTGTGGGGTGGGGCGGCCAGCCAGCAGGCGTGGGTGGAGTCGGTGATGGTTGATTTGTCTGATGGCCGGGTGTTGCCGGTTGTGGAGTTGTTTACCGGGGGTCCGGCGGACAATTGGTTGGAGGTGGTGGCGGAGCGTTCGCATGAGTTGTTGGTGGAGGATCTTGGGGTGGAGATGGTGTGGGATGAGGGTTTGATGCCGGTGGCGGAGAATTTCGCTAATTTGTTGGTGACTCGTCCTGGATTGTTGGTTGTTTTTGATCAGTATCAGGTGGCGGCTGGCGTGGTGGGTACTCCTGCGGTGGTTGTTCCTTGGATCGATCTCGTCACGGTTATCAACCCACAAAGCAGCATCGGCCGCCTCGTAGTAGCCGGCTAACCCCAGCTTTCCCCAAAAAGTCCGTTACTTGGGGATAGTCCCCAGGTAACGGACTCTTGGTTTTTAGACACAGATACTTAGAAACCTAGACACGTGGGTCAGACCCCCACGGGTCTAGGTTCTAGAGGCCGAGGCGGGCGAGTTGTTCGGCGGGGGCTTCTACTTCGGTGAGGGCGTGGCGGAGGAGTTCTTGGTAGTGGTCGGCTCGGGGGGTGTCGATGAGGTTTTCGGTTTCTTGTTCGTCTTGGGTGTCGTAGAGCTCTGAGGTGGTGCCGGCGCCGCGCCCGGAGAGGAGTATGGCTCCTCCGGCTATTTCGGCTCCGGTGAGGGGTTGGCGTATTACGGGGATGTCGCTGCCGGGCATTTTGTCGAGCCAGGCTCGATCGTCAGGCCGGGGGAGGCCGGCGTTGGGGAGGATGGCTACCGGCATGGTGGACCACCGGTTGGACCAAATGCTGATGTCGCCGGTGTCGCCTTCGGCGCCCCGTAGGTATTTGCCGTGGTGGTCAATGAGGTTGACTTCGAGGCCGAAATATCCTTGGAGCATCCAGTCGCGGGCTTGGTTTTGGGTTCCTTCGATTACTTGGCGTAGTGAGATGCCGTGGGTGCGGTGCTCAATGTTGAGGTTGAACATTTCCGCAAGGGTGGCGTGTACGTCGACGCTGGTGGTGAGGGCGGTGCGGTGGCCGGGTTCGACTCCGGGCCAGTGGATGAGCATGGGGATGTGCCCCAGCAGGTTGTAGATGGGTGACAGGGGTTTGCCAAAGGTTTCGTTGCGTTCGCCGAGGTAGTGGCCGTGGTCGGTGACTAGGAAGATGGCGGTGTCTTCCCAAAGGTTGTTGCGGTCCATGGCGTCGAGGATTTTGCCGAACCAGTGGTCGATCATGGAGAGTTTGGCCCCGTAGTTGGCGCGTAGTTGGGCGGCTTGTTTTTCGGTGAGGATTCCTTTTTTGATGGCGTCTTTCATGTAGGGCGGCCATATGAGGAGGTCTTCGTCGCGTTGGTCGTGGTAGCGGTAGGCCCAGGGTTCGGGGGTGTCGAAGGGTTCGTGGGGGTCGAATTCGTCGACGAAGAGGAAGAATCGGTCGTGGTGTCCGGCGTTGCGGTCGAGCCAGTCGGCGGTGGCGGACATGGTGCGGGGTCCGGGGTAGTCGGTTTCGTCGCGGAACCAGGTGCGGCTGGTGTCGTAGGCGTGGCGGAACCATCCTTCGGCGGCGGGCAGGGCGGGGGTGCCGGCCCAACTGGGGTCGTCGCGTAGCCGCCAGGGGTCGCCTTCGTGGCCGCGTACGTAGTCCCACATGCCGAAGTCGGTGTGGTAGTTCTCGCCGCCGGTTTCAAAGAGATGAGGGTGGTCGGAGATAATCCCGGTGGCGATGCCTTTCATTTTCATGGCGTGGGCGATGTTGGATTCCCAGAGTTCGATGGAGCCCCAGGGTTTCCAGAGGAAGTCCCAGGCGCCGCAGAGTATGTCGTGGCGGGCGGGCATGCAGGGCAGTGAGGCGGAGTGGTGCTGGTCGAAGCGGAGGGAGCGGGCGGCCAGTCGGTCAAGGTTGGGGGTGTCGAATTCGTCGCCGCCGTAGCAGCCCAGCATGCGCCGGTTGAGGCTGTCGAGCAGGATGACGATGGCGTTGCGGGGTCCGCTGCCGTCTTGGTAGGGCTCTGCTTTGGGTCGGGCCATGGGGTCAATGGTCATGCCCCATACTGCCACGTCGCGCCTCTTTGCGCCTTGTTCGCAACCAAAACTAAGACACGTGGGGTCTGACCCCATGTGTCTTAATATTGGTTGAAGTGGGGTGGGGTGGGGTGGCGTTAGCGTTGGGGGATGAACGAAGAAACCAAGGCTTTGCGGGCGGTCACTTTGTCCGAGACGGGTATGGATGGAGCGGACCCGGTTCGGGTGGTGTTGCGCGGGTTATTTATGGCTTGTGCGGCCTGTGGCGGCCGGGGTTTGTTTCATAGTTGGTGGAAGATGCGCGAGACGTGCCCCACTTGTGGCCTCATTTTTACCCGGTCGCAAGGGTATTGGATGGGGGCGGTTGGGGTGAATTCCATGATGAGTGGGTTTGTGTTGCTGGTGACGATTGTGATCTCATTTTTGTTGGCGATGCCGGACCCGTCGTGGCAGCCCATTTTGATTCCGTCGGTGCTTGCTGGGTTTGGAGCACCGCTATTTCTTGACCCGATTACGCGAACTTTTTGGACATCGATGGTGGCCTTGGGTCGTCCGCCTGGTGTTGAAGGCCATCAAAGTCCGTGATCTAGGGCCTGTCCCCCGGTCACGGGCTTTGGGGGTTAAGGGCTTCTTGGGGGAGGCGGATGTCGAAGCGGGCGCGTACGGCGGCGTCTACTTGGGGGTTGATGTGGTTGGGGTAGTGGCTGCTGAGTATTTCGGCCACTTTTTCTCTGGCGGTTTCGTCGACGGATTTTGAGCCGGCGTCGTTCCAGTCGTTGGAGCTCACTCGGTCGCCTACTTCGGGGTACACGTATTCGCTTTGCATCATGGACAGGGTTTGGTCTTGGCCTAAGAAGTGTGAGGGCCCGTGTACGACGTTGGCGATGACCTCGGCGGAGAGCGTTTCGGGGGTTATTTCGATGCCCCGTAGGGTGCGGTTGATGGCGCCCAGCATGTCGTTGTCGATGATGATGGCTTCGTAGGAGCAGGCCAGCAGGCTGGCCAGCATGCCGGCGGATTCGTAAACCAGGTTGGCTCCGGCGTGACCGGCCAGGGTTACGGTGAGCCCTTTTTCGTGGCCGGCTTGGTTGTCGGGCATTTTGGAGTCGCTCATGCCGGCTGCTGTTCCTGAGGGAAGGCCTAACCAGTTGGCTACTTGGGCGGCTGCTGCGCTGAGTACGGCTTCTTCGCCGGAGCCGCCGGTCATGGCGCCGGTGCGTAGGTCGGAGACGAAGGGCCAGAGCCCCATGACGCAGGGGTGGCCGGGTTTGAGCAGGTTGACGCAGGTCAGGGCGGCGAGGCATTCGGCGAGGGCTTGGGCGAGTGATCCGGCGAGGGCGGCTGGTGAGGTGGCTCCGGCTTGGCCGGCGGAGAGCAGGTTGATGGGTACGCCGGCGCGTACTTGGGCCACCATGGAATGGGCGGCGTCTTCGGCGTAGCGCAGGGGTGGCACCACGAAGGTGTTGTTGGCTACACAGAAGGGTCGTTCGGCAAAGGAGCCGGGTTTGCCGCCCAGCATTTCGTCCCACATGTCTACGGCTTCGTAAACGTGTTCTGGTTGAAAGAATGAGGTGCCGATGGGTTTGGTGGTGCCCATGGCGAGGGCGTAGGCGGTGTTGAGGTCGAGTTCGGGGGCTTCGATCATGTCGCGTGGTACTACGGTGCGTACGTGGAAGTGGATGTGTTCGCAGGTGTCGACGAGGCGGGCGATGTCGTAGACGTCGGCCAGGGTTGAGTGTCGGTGGGTGCGGGTTTGGTGTTCGTAGATTGATACGGCGGCTCCGGCGGTGCCGAAGTACACGGCGTCGCCGCCCACTTCGATGGATTTTTCGTCGTCGAGTCCGTGCCAGGTAAATTTTTTGGCGGCCGTGCTGATGGCGTGTTCGACTGCAGCGCGGGGAAAGTGTAAACGTCCGTCGCTGTCTACGTGTCCGCCGGCGGCGGTTACTACGTCGATGAATTCTGGTACTGGGGTGCCCATGCCGAGGTCTTCGAGAAGGTTTAAGGCGGTTTCGTAGACTTGTTTGCATTCGTTGTCGGTGAGTGGTTTGTAAGCGCCGCCGCTGAAGCCGGGGCGTACGGCGCGCTCGTCTTCGGTGGGTCCGGCGGCTCGGGCGGCTACTCGGGCGGCTCGTCCTCCGGAGCGTCCGCTGCGTTGGGGTTGGGTTTCAGTCATGCGTCCTCCGCAAGGTGTTGGTTAGGTTCGAAGTCTTTCGTTGGTGGGGTCGTGGGCGGGTGCGTCGAGCACGGTGGCGGTGTGGCGTTGCCCGTAGAGGCTGATGGAGAATTGTTGGCCGGCGGTGGCGTAGGCGGGGGTTACGTAGGCGAAGCACAGGCTTTGGCCAACGTGGTGGCCGTAGTCGCCGCTGGTGGTGATGCCCATGGGTGGTTCGGTGGGCTCGGCGTTGGGGGCGTAGCAGGGTTCGTTGCCGCGGCAGTCGTAGTCGGTGGTGTCGACGCTGGCGTAGACCAAAACCATGTCAAGGTCGGCGGGGTTTTGTTGTTGGCGGGCTTGTACGGCGGTTTTGCCGGTGAAGTCGCCGTCGAGGTTTACGAAGCGTTGGAGGCCGGCTTCGATGGGGGTGATTTCGGTGGTGAGTTCGCTGCCGAACCCTTTGTAGCCTTTTTCGAGCCGGAGGGCGTTCATAGCGTAGGAGCCAAAATGTACGAGGTCGTAGGGTTGGCCGGCGGCTACGAGGGCGGCGTATAACTGCGGCATTTGGTCGATGGGGTGGTGGAGTTCCCACCCGAGTTCGCCAACGTAAGACACGCGTAGGGCCAAGCAGTCGACGCCGGCTACGGTTATTTCTTGGCCAGTGAGCCAGCGGAAGTCCTCGGTGGCCAAGGAGCTTTCGGTGAGGGTGGCGAGTACGTCTCGGGCGTGGGGGCCGGTGATGGCCAGCAGCCCAAGGTTGCCGGTGACGTCAGTGACGGTGACGTTTTCGTCGGGGTGTATTTGGTTGCGGAGCAGGTCAAAGTCGCGGCCTTGGCTGGTGATGCCAGAGTTGAGGTAGAACCGGTCGTCGCTGAGGCGGGTGATGGTGACTTCGGCTTCGATGCCGCCGTCGGAAGTGAGTAGATGGCTGAGCCGTAGGCCGCCGGTAGCGGGCAGACGATTGGCGGTGATGCGGTCTAAGAGTTGGGCGGCGTGGGGGCCGGTTACTTCGAATTTGGCGAAGGCGGTGAGGTCGGCCAGGCCAACGCGGTTGCGTACCCCGGCGCATTCGTGGGCTACGTGGTCGAAGGCGTTGGAGTGTTGCCAGGAGTGTTGTTCGGGTTCGCCGTAGTAGGCCACCCGTTCCCATCCGTAGACGTCTTGCCATTGGGCACCGAGGGCGTCAAGGTTTTCGTGGATAGGGGTTTGGCGCATGGGTCGCCCGGCGGGGCGGTGTTCGCCGGGTAGCCGTACTTGGTACATCTCGTGGTATTCGTCGATGGATTTTTTAATGGTGTAGTCCTGGGTGGCCCAGGGCCCGAAGCGGCGGGGGTCCATTTCGGCGATGTTGATTTCGGTTTGGCCGTGGACCATCCATTGGGCCAGGTATTTTCCGGCGCCCGGGCCTTGGGTGATGCCGATGGAGGCGCCGACGCAGAGCCAGTAGTTTTTGAGGTCGGGGGCGGGGCCCATGAGGTAGCCGCCGTCGGGGGTGTGGGTTATCGGCCCGCTGATGACTTGTTTTATGCCGGCGTTGGCGAAGGCGGGTATGCGTTGGGCGGTGTGTTCGAGCCAGGGCATGAGGGGTTCGAGGTTGGGTGGGGTGAGGTGAAAGTGGAGGTCCCAGTCGATGCCTTGGGTGCCGTAGGTTTCGGCGCCTGCTCGTTCGTAGGGCCCAACCAGCAGGCCGTCTATTTCGTAGCGGTAGTAGGCCGAGGAGCGGGGGTCGCGTACCACGGGCATTTCGGTGGTTTGGGCGGCTATTTCGGCGAGGGGTTCGGTGATGAGGTATTGGTGGATCATCGACACGATGGGTATGTCCAGCCCGGCCATGGCGCCCAGTTGGGGGCCGTAGTGGCCGGCGGCGTTGACGAGGTGTTCGGCCACTGTGGTGCCTTGTTCGCCGTTGCGTTCCCAGGTGATTTCCCAGCGCTGGTCGGGTAGTTGGCGGGTGCCGGTGACCAGGGTGTGGCGGGCGATGGTGGCGCCCAGTTGGCGGGCTCCGGTGGCCATGGCGTTGGTAGAGCCAGTGGGGTCGGCCCATCCGTCGTTGGGGGTCCAGAAGCCGAGTTTTATGTCGGAGACGTCATCAATGAGGGGTGCGTGTTCGGGTATTTCGTTGGGACCGATGAGGTGGGCTTCGACGTCGATGAGTTCGAGCATGTCTTTGACGCGGCGGTACCACTGGGCTTGTTCGTCGGTGACGGCGAGGCGTATCGCACCGCAGCCGTGCCAGCCGGGTGACATGCCGGTTTCGGCTTCTAGGTTGTTGTAGAGGTCAACTCCGTAGGCGTGCACTTTGGCCATGTTGAGGCTGCCGATGAAGTGGGGCACCAGACCGGCGGCGTGCCAGGTGGAGCCAGAGGTGAGTTCGCCTTTTTCGATGAGCAGGGTGTCGGTCCAGCCTTGGTGGGCCAGATGGTAGAGCAGGCCCACGCCCATGGCGCCGCCGCCGATGATTACGCATTGTGCTTCGTCGCGCATGCTGCTCTCGTTTCTCTTGAAGAGGCAAGTGTTCCATTGAGTGGAACGGTCCGTTTCTTTCTGGTTATACTAGCGGTATTCAGAGCATCGAGCGAACTTTCAGTGTGTTGAGGGCCGTGGCTAACGGGCCGGCGGCGGTTGGCGTCTCTGAAGTAGCCCGAGCCACTGGTTTGGCAAAGTCCACTTGTTCACGCATTTTGGCCAGTTTGAGTGAGTTGGGCATAGTTGAGCGAGTCGATGAGGCGGGGCGTTTTGTGGTTGGTGAGGGGTTGCGTGCGCTGGCCGGGTCGGCGGTGTCGCCACGGTCGTTGCGTGAGGTGGCTCGCCCGCATTTAGTGGAGTTGGCGAACTTGTTGGGCGAGTGTGCGTCAATTGCGGTGCGGGACGGTCGTGATGGCTTGTATGTAGACCAGGTCACGGTGGAGAGCCCGGTGCAGGTAACTGATTGGACGGGTCAGCGTTTTCCGTTGCACACTATTGCTGCCGGGTTGGCGTTGATGGGTGCTTGGGGCCCGGCCGAGGTTGAGGCCTATGCCGCCAAGGGCCTAGAGGCTTTTACGGAACACACGGTGACTTCAAAAACGGCGTTGAAGCGTCGGGTGGCCGGGGTGGCCGTGGCCGGGGTGGCGTGGACTATGGGTGAGTTTTCGTCAGAAATCAACGGGCTGGCGGCTCCGGTGTGGGGCGCAGATGGCCAGGTGGTGGCTTCGGTGGCGGTCTATGGCCCAGCTTTTCGTTTTCCGGCCCAAGCCGATCAATCTTTCATTGAACAAGCAGTTTGCCAAACCGCTCTGAGCATTAATACCCAGTTGGTGGGTTAGCGGGTTATCGAAATTGTGGTGGCTTGGTTTTTTACTGCTGACTATTTCAGCGGCTAGATTTTTGTGCTGTACTGTTTCTTGAGGCCTGTTTGTCTATTAAGGAGCACCTATGACTGAGTTTTCTACTACCCCGTTGGCGAAGCAGTTTGTGGAAGTTGAGGGTAAGCAGATGGCTTATCATGAGACGGGGGTGGGGGATTCAGTTGTTTTTCTCCATGGGAACCCCACGTCGTCGTATTTGTGGAGAAACATTATTCCTCATGTGGCAGGGAAGGCCCGCTGCATTGTTCCTGATTTGATCGGTATGGGCGATTCAGACAAGTTGGCGGCTAATGGCCCTGATGCGTATCGGTTTGTTGAGCACCGTCGTTACCTCGATGGGTTGCTTGAGGCTTTGGATTTGGGTGATCAGGTTACTTTTGTGGTGCATGACTGGGGGTCGGCGTTGGGGTTTGATTGGGCGAACCGGCATCGGGATCGGGTAGCGGGCATTGTGTATATGGAGGCCATTGTGTGTCCGGTGACTTGGGAGGAGTGGCCTGATGCGGCCACTCCTATTTTTAAGGCCCTGCGGTCGGAGGCGGGGGAGGAAATGGTGATGGAGAAGAATCTTTTTGTGGAAGCGGTTTTGCCGGGTTCCATTCTTCGGGATCT
>DUCC01000014.1:0-651 GCA_012959995.1 Acidimicrobiia bacterium | reverse complement strand
CCACGGGAGATTCCTTTAGCGGGAGAGCCGGCTGATGTGGTGGAGATCGTGGCTGATTATGCGGCCTGGTTGGCTAACTCAGAGGTGCCGAAGCTTTTTATTAATGCCGACCCGGGGGCAATTTTGAGTGGTAGGCAAAGAGAGTTTTGCCGCACTTGGCCTAACCAGACAGAGGTGCAGGTGGCGGGGAGTCATTTCATCCAGGAGGACAGCCCGCATGAGATTGGTCAAGCGATTGCCGACTGGTTGCCGCTCCGTAACTGAGGGCAGGGCTGGCTTTGACCAGCGAGGTTGACCAAGGTGGCCTCACGGAGCGCCTACCTGCTTACCTAGGGTCTGACCCCAGGTAAGCAGGTAGGCGCACCCTTCGTGTACAAATGGGTATTACTCAGAGAGTTTCTGGGCATGGGCTTGGGTTCTCATTTACGGTGTGTGTTGGTTAAGGAGCCAACATGTACGACGACGACGACGAAAAAGAACCGGAAGCCCAGCACTGCAGTGTCTGTATGCAGTGGATGCTCCCGGAAGAAGACCCCTGTTATCGATGCGGCTCCCCGCGCTAGAGCCCGGGGTATACTTTTGGGGTAGTTCATCAAGACGACCCGAGGGACAGGCCCTTTGACGGTCACCAACCGGTGTAGTAGCCGGTGG
>DUCC01000013.1:26673-27462 GCA_012959995.1 Acidimicrobiia bacterium | reverse complement strand
TTACCCCGGGGTGTGGGTAGACCCAACGGGCCAGAACCCCAGAAAGATTGCCGCCATTGGGGTGCGGCTTAGCCGGAACCGTTCCATGCATGGGTTTGCCTTAAACGTAGACCCTGACATGAGTTTTTTTGAGCGCATGGTGCCTTGTGGCATTAGCGATTATGGGGTTACCTCTCTGGCTGTTGAAGGTATTGAGGCCACCATGGAACAAGTGGTTGGTTTGGTGGCCAAGCGAGCAGTTGCCTTGTGGGCGCAGGGCCCGGTGGAGCGTACCGATGTGGCGTGGGCGGGCCGGCCTATTGATGTGGCGGCCTTTACCCGTGGCGAAGGCCCGGGGGAGCCACCACCGGTGGAGCGCAAGCCAGAGTGGATGAAGGTCAAGTTAGACACGGGGCCTGAGTATCGCCGGCTCAAAGCATTGATGGCCGAGCAAGACTTGGTAACGGTGTGCGAAGAGGCCCGGTGCCCAAACATTTTTGATTGCTGGAACGACGGCACGGCGACCTTCATGATTAATGGGGAGCGTTGCACCCGGGCTTGCGGTTTTTGTTTGGTCGATACCAGAAAGCCTGAGGGCCTTGACCTTGACGAACCGCGCCGGGTAGCCGAAGCGGTGCGGTCCATGGGGTTAACTCATGCGGTAATTACCACGGTGGCCAGAGACGATTTGCCCGATGGCGGGGCGGCCGCTATGGCAGCCACTATTGAAACGGTGCGGGCCGTTAACCCGGGCACCCGAGTGGAAGCTTTGATTTCAGATTGTCAAGGGGACGCCGAAGATTTGGCCAC
>DUCC01000013.1:0-26628 GCA_012959995.1 Acidimicrobiia bacterium | reverse complement strand
ACCACAACATCGAAACGGTGGCTCGTTTGCAACGCCAGGTGCGCCCGTCGGCCGGTTATGCCCGCAGTTTGTCGGTGCTGGCCCGGGCTAAGGATGCGGGCTTGGTTGCTAAGTCGTCGATCATTGTGGGTTTGGGTGAAACCGATGCTGAGGTTGAAATGACCATGGCCGATTTGGCCGCCGTGGGTTGCGACATTGTCACTATTGGCCAGTATTTGCGGCCCACCACCAACCATTTGGTGGTGGATCGCTGGGTGGAGCCCGAGGTATTTGTTGGCTGGAAGGCGGCGGGGGAGGCCTTAGGTATTGGCCATGTGGAGGCTGGCCCGCTCACTCGGTCGAGTTATCACGCTCGTCAGGCTGCCGAAAGTGTGGCCGTGCCGGTAGCACTGAGCCAACCGGCTTAGCGCCAAGAAACTGGCGTAGGCTCTTGGTGTGTTTGCACAACGGATAGAAAAAGCTCGGTTGTTGATGGCCGCTCAAGGTGTTGATGCACTGCTTTTATCTTTGGGCGCTGACCTGCCTTATTTTTGTGGCTACGAGGCCATGCCGTTGGAGCGTCTCACCATGTTGGTGGTGCCCAAAGAAGGGATGCCGCAGTTACTGGTGCCAATTTTGGAGGCTCCTCGGGTGGCTGAACACCCTGAGGTGTTTGGCTTGTTGCCTTGGAGCGACGGCCAAGATGCGGTGGCCTTGGCGGCTGGGCTGATCAAAGGGGCAAAGAAAGTAGCGGTGGGCGATCAAATGTGGGCCGGGTTTCTGGTTGATTTGGTGGCTGCTTTGCCAGGGACAGAGTTTTGTCGAGCTTCGGCGGTGACGGCCCCCATTCGCATGGTCAAAGACGCCGCAGAAATTGCAGCCTTGCGTCAGGCCGGTGCGGCGGTAGATCGTATTATTGCTGACTTGCAAGCTGGTTTGGTGCCGTTGGTGGGCCGCACCGAGGCCGATGTGGCCGCAGAGATTGCCCGCCGGATTCGCACGGAGGGCCATTACAAAGTCAACTTCACCATTGTGGCTTCGGGCCCTAATGCAGCCAGCCCGCATCACGACCCGACCGACCGGGTGATCCAACATGGCGAAAACGTGCTTTTTGATATTGGCGGCACCATGGCGGGCCCCAACGGGGTGGGGTATTGCTCAGACATCACCCGGTGCGTGCACATTGGTGAACCACCGACTGAGTTTGCTGAGCTTTATGCCGTGTTGCATGCTTCGCATGCCGCCGGGGTGGCGGCAGCCACCGTAGGGACCCCTTGTCAAGACGTTGATGCGGCGGCCCGAAAAGTTATTGCCGATGCAGGCTTGGGGGAGTTTTTTATTCACCGCACCGGCCACGGCATTGGCGTGGAGGCGCACGAGCACCCCAACATGGTGGCCGGCAACTTGTTGCCTTTGGCCGCCGGTCACGCTTTTTCGGTGGAACCGGGTATTTATGTGCCCGGCAAATGGGGGGCCCGCCTCGAAGACATTTTGGTGGCCACCCCTGATGGCCCCGATGCCATGAACTTGGTGGATCACGGCCTTGCCGTAGTAGAGGGCTAGCAGTGATCGATCTTGACGCAGCAACGGTGTTGTTGCAGTGGGCCACCGGCGGACTGTTCTTTTTGTGGGTCACTGGTCGGCGCCGTGAGGTAGGCATTGGTTACGGCTGGACCATGCGCATCACTTTTGGGGTGATGACTGCTGGTGCAGTAGCGGTTGGGGTGTTGTTTGAGTCGCAACCGGTGCGTGACCTTTTTGGGGCGCTTATGTTGGCGGCCACCGTGGCGGCCATGGCGGTGTCGGTGGTGCGTCGTAAAGCTGGGGTGGCGGGTCAGCGAGGCACCGAAGAGCGCCGTTCGGCTCGAGTGGCTGCCATGACCGGCATTGACAAAGATGAGCAAACTTTTTCTGATGGACCGGAGTTTCCGGCGCATTTAGATTTATTGGCGCCTCTCTTGGGGGTGGTGGCGTTGGTGGCTGGCGGCATTAATGCTGGTGACCCGGCGTGGTTGTCGGTGGCTCGGGTGCTTATTGGGGCACTGTTTTTGGGGGCTATAAGCGACGCCATGTTGTTGGGGCATTGGTATTTGGTGCAGCCTGGTTTGGCTCGTGGCCCGCTTATTGAGTTGGTGTGGTGGTCGGGCTTATTGTGGCCTTTTGAACTGGCTGTCTTGTTGTGGCCTACCGGCATGGTGTCGGTGCTCAACGGCGCTATTGCCGATGGCTACAACGGCATGTTGGGCTGGTTTTGGGTGGCTTGCACGGCGTTTACCATCGTGTTGATTGTGCTGACCCGTATGGCGTTAAAAGAGCGCCAATATTCGGCGGTCATGGCCGCTACTGGTTTGTTGTACCTGGCTATTCTCACCGCTTTCGGCATGGACCTCGTAGCCCGTGCCACCTTGGCCTAAGGTTTAGTTGTGCTTACTATGCGAGGTGACGAAAGGAAGGGCCCTGTGGCCCAAGTGACAAGATGGCTGGCTGCTGTACGGGTTTATTTGCCGTTGACCCTTAACTTTGCTCAACGAGAGTTGAAGGTGCAACATAAGCGCAGTGCGTTGGGGTGGGCTTGGTCGTTGTTGAATCCTCTGTCGAGAATCTTTGTTTACAGTTTGGTCTTTGGGGTTATTTTTCGTTTTCAACCACCAGAGGCCGGGTCGGGTCAACTCAACTTTGCCATGTATCTCTTTAGTGGCTTAATTATTTGGCTGCTTTTTGAAAGCATGATTCGTGGGGCCATGCATTGGCTTATCTCAGTGGGTGACTTGCGACGAAAAGTTTATTTTCCTTTAGAAACGGTAGCTTTTGGCGGTGCGGCGGCGGTGGGTTTTCAAGCCTTGATCGAAGCCATGGTGTTGTTGGTGTTTATGGCTTTTTATGGCAACTTGGGCTGGACCATCGTGCTTCTGCCCGTGGTGTTGTTGTTCACCGCCATGTTCGGCTTGGGCATCGGCATGGTGATGTCGGTGTTCAACACCCGTTATCGCGATGTAGAGAATCTGATCGTTATTTTGTTGAGCACCATGTTCTTTTTGGTACCCATTGTTTACACCGAAGACATCATCCCAGAAGAGGCTTATGGTCTGCCGGCTGCTGCTCTGATTGGCGCTAATCCCATTAGTCAGTTCGTGGGCACTGCCCGTGATGTTGTTTATTTCTTGGAATGGCCTTCGTTGGCTCGAATGTCGCTGCTTGCTGTCTATGCCTTTGGTTCGCTGGGGGTGGGTTGGTGGTTTTTGAACCGTCGCTCTATGGCCTTAAGTGAGGAAATGTGAGCCAGCAGGCCGACCCGGCGATTCAGGTTCAAGGAGTATCAAAGAGTTATCGGTTGGTCCGTGATCGGCCCACTTCGGTTAAAGAGGCGGTAGTGCGGCGTTCGCGTCGGCAGACCGTGGAAGACTTTTGGGCGCTGCGAGACATCGACTTAGAGGTACCCCGCGGAAGTTTTTTTGGCTTGATTGGCCATAACGGTTCAGGAAAGTCAACTTTGTTGAAACTGTTAGCGGGTATCCATCGGCAAACCAGTGGGGACATCACCGTTAATGGTCGTCTTTCTGCTTTGCTGGAACTTGGAGCAGGGTTCCACCCCGAGTTAACGGGTAGGGAAAACATTTATCTCAATGGAGCAATTCTCGGGATGAGTCGTCGGCAAATGTCGGCGGCGGTTGATGAGATTGTGGAGTTCAGCGGTATCGGTGATTTTGTGGACGCCCCGGTGCGCATTTATTCCAGCGGCATGTATGTGCGTCTAGGTTTCGCTATTGCTGTGCACGTCAATCCTGAGGTCCTGTTGGTAGATGAGGTGATTGCCGTGGGCGACGAGGACTTTCAGCGGAAATGCCTTGACCACATGGAGGTATTGCGCAGCCAAGGGGTGACCATCGTGTTGGTCTCTCATGACCTAGACCAGGTGCGTGAGCTGTGTGATCAGGTGGCTTGGATTGACCGTTCGCACCTTGTAGAGGTGGGGGAACCCAACGAGGTTTGCGACCGATATATAGCCAGCGTCAATGTTGAGAGGCAGGAAGAGTTGTGAAACGCCTTTGGGTCGGATTTTTCCTGCTGGTGTTTCCCTTAATGGTGGTGTGGGCGGTTACTAACCCGATGTTTGCTTCGCCGGATGAGCCAGCGCACATGGTGCGAGCCCAGGGCATTGTGCGGGGGCAATTTGATGGCCCCTACAAGGTAGATGGCATTCCGGTGGATGACATTAAGTGTTTGGCTTTTCACCCCGAGGTGTCGGCTGATTGTATGACTTTGGAGTGGTCCGAGGCCCCTACTTTTGAAGATTCAACGGCTACTAACTACCCTCCGCTGTTTCATTTCCTTGCTGGTTTACCCTCGCTGTTCGTACATGGTCTGACTGGGGCTTATGTGATGCGCCTTTGGCTGGCTTTGATTTGTTCTAGTTTGTTGGCGTTAGCCGGGGCGATACTTTTTGTTCGCTATCCCAGCAAATTCATGATTTTGGGCTGGGCTTTGTCGGTGACCCCCATGGTGTTGTTTTTGTCGGCCACCGTGAACCCGTCGGGTTTAGCGGTGGCTCTGGGGGCAGTGATTTGGGCTTCAGGGATGGTGTTAGCCGACCCGGGTACGGAAACAGATAAGCGACGTTTGAAACAAGTGTTGGTGGTAAGCGCGGCAGCTTTTTTGCTGGTGCGTCGAGACTCGCTGTTGTGGCTGGGAGCAATAGGGGTGTCGTTAGTGGCTCTTAGTCCCGAGTTGTTGCACTCTGTGTGGCGACGCCGTAAGGCGGCGGCTGGTTTGGTCGTAGCGGGGGTGGCTGCGGGTCTTCTTTGGGTTGCTCCTTCTTGGTCGGTTCTTTCGGCGGGCAATAATGGCCGTAGCCGGTGGGCTTCGATCCCTAATGACACTTATACCTATGTGAAACAAGCTGTGGGCTGGTTTGGCTGGCTAGACACACCGCTCAGCGATGCGGTAATGGTGGCTGCCTTGGTGGTGTTGGGTACGTTCTTACTTCTGGGTTTGGCGGCTTCAACCGAGATGGTTACGCGAGCCTTGGTGACGGTGGGGGCACTAGTATTTTTGGTGCCCTTAGTGTTCGCCGAGTTTCGTTACCCATATTTTCAGGGCCGATACTATTTACCGTTGGCGGTGGGTGGGCTTTTCCTTGCTGGGCGTTCTTTGGCTACGGTAGAAATGCCTCGCCGGCTGGAGAGCCGACTTGTTGGGTTGCTGGGAATCACGTGGGCCGGGGTGCAGGTTTGGGCCTTAGTAATTAATGTGCGGCGGTATTAACTCATTTCGTAAGCACTCCGCTGTCCAGCGCTAGACGTCCGATGGGTAGTCTAGAATGAACTAGGTTTTCTCAATAATTTGAATAGGAGTTATTTATGTCGGATCGGCTAATAGAAGTTTTTGCACAGGTGCTAAATGTTGAATCTTCCGCTCTCAGCGACGATACTTCCCCTGACAACACCGAACTTTGGGATTCGTTAGCAGCTATGGATCTTGTGACTTCAATTGAGGACACTTTTGATATCCCTTTAACCACTCGAGAAATTATGCGTATGCGCAGCATTGGGGCTGCTCGCGAGGTTCTCCTAGCGAAGGGCGTAGAGGGAATTTGAGATGACGAGGTCTGCAAGAGAAGCAGCATTATTTTGGCGTGAGCATACACAAAAGAGCTTGGAACCTGATTTTGTTTTAGGAATTGCAGGCTCGTTTACCGTCGAGCCGATAGAAGTGCACCTTGGATCTTCTCTAATCGATAGAGGGTGGAAGTCCCCCAAATTTCGTTTTGCTGATTACAACCAACTCCATCAACTATGTCTTGAACATGAGACAGTCTTCGGCGGATCGGTTGACCATGTTCTTGCGTTATGGCGTATTGAAGACGTATTTTCTGCGGCTGTTGACGGATATTTAGACGATGAAGACGAACGCCTTGCCGAGATAGTTAGCGGGGTAGAAGAACTAGCGCTTCTTTTTGGCCAACTTTCAAGCAAAGTTGCTGTCACTGTTGCGGACCCTCCTTTCCCTTCGCCGTGGGGAGTTGATTTGCGAGATTCAAGGGTCTCTCGCCGTTTAAGCCGCCTCTATTTTGAAGTCGGCAAAACTTGGAATGAGACAATTAATGAGTTTAGTCGTGTGACAGTTTTTGATCTTGCCACATTGGTGTTGCTTGAGGGAATAAAAGACACAAATGACTTGACAAAGTGGGCGCTGTATCATCAGCCGTATTCAAGCCAATTTTGGATCGAGATAGGCGAAGCATCCTCAGCGGTGATTGCTAGTGGTTATCGCCCTACGCCTAAATGTGTTGTTCTTGACTGTGATAACACGCTATGGGGAGGGATAATAGGTGAGGATGGCCTTGGGGGAATAGAACTAAACGATACTTTTCCGGGTTCGGCTTTTCGTGTCTTTCAGAAAAGACTAGTACAACTCCGTGCGGCAGGAATAATGTTAGCTATTGCTTCAAAAAATGATATTTCGATAGTGGAAGAAGTCTTTGCGAGTCATGGTGAGATGATTTTGGGAAAGGATGATATTTCCTGTTGGAAGGTCAACTGGTTGCCCAAGTCGGAAAATATCCGAGAGATCGCTTCGGAACTAAATATCGGATTAGACAGTCTAGTTTTCGTAGACGATTCGTCCTTTGAATTAGCGGAAGTAGAGATGGCATTACCTGAGGTATCGTTACTCCAAGTTCCAGATGAACTTTCTGAACTTCCTTCTGTTATCGCAGACTCTGGCTTGTTTCGCCATATTTCGGTTAGCGATGAGGACCGAGAACGTACACAAATGATGTTGGCAGAGAGTTCTCGGAAGAAGGTGCAAAGCACACTAAGTGGTGAAGCATTTCTCCAGTCGTTGGAACTCGAAGTGGAGGTGTTCTCACTCAGAGAAGAGCACATTGCGAGGGTAGCTCAACTAACTAATAAGACTAATCAATTTAACTTGACTACGGTTCGCCGCTCTGAGTCTGAGATAGCGGCATTGATGGAGTCCGAAGTATTTGAGGTGCGTGCAGTTAGGGTCGCTGACCGTTTCGGGGACTACGGTGTGGTCGGTGTGGCGGTGATAGAGAGAATGAAAGATGGTTGGTTGATTGATTCGTTTTTACTGAGTTGCCGTGTGTTGGGGCGAGGGGTTGAAAGTGCATTTTTGAGTGCTTTAGTTGAAGAGGCCAAGAGTGATGGCATTGAACTGGTTGAAGGGCGTTACAACCCAACGGTGAAGAATGGCCAGGTGGCTACTTTTTATCAAGATCATGGATTTTTAATCAAGGATGGAGTATTTGAAAATCTGTACTCTGGAGAACTAACTGTTCCAACCCATGTGGCATTAAAGCGGTAGTTGCATGTTGAATTTCAACACGTTTGATTACTTCTCGTGGCTCTTGGCAGCGTGTCTGTTAATTGTTCCTTTGTATTATTTGGTTCCATGGGAGCGGGCAAGAAGGTTGCTTCTCACCGTGTTGGGCATCTATCTTGTTTTTTTGATTGCTCCACGGTTAGCAATTTTTTATGCCGTGTTCTGGACTGTTGTTGCTATCTTTCAACGACTGCTGGCACGACTAGGAGAAAGAGCATATGCTTCTCTTGCTTTGACAGCAACAATTGTGGCGCTGCTTGTGCCGCTAGTAGCGTGGAAAATCGTTCCAGAAAGTTTTATCATTTGGTTTAACTTAACGTTCAATCAAGTGGCTTGGGACTTGTCTAGTTACTTTGGTGGAATTGATGCCGTGAGGGACATCATCCTTCCAATCGGCCTTTCATTCGCGGTATTTCGTGCAATTGATTTATTGGTCCAAACAAGTCTCGGAACGATAGAGGCGCTACCGCCGAGTATGGTGTATTTTTTCGGGTTTTTTCCTCCTGTGCAAATCATTGGACCAGTGATTGAGTTTTCAGAACTTGAGTCTCCCGGGAAGCCAAAACCACCTCGACTCCCTTCGCTAGATGATTTGTCTGCCTCGTTTGCTTTGATGATGTCAGGGTTGGTAAAGGTTTTCGTGTTGGCGTACCCGTTGAAAGGGGCAACTGACGTATTCTCATTTTATGAATCAAATTCTTGGCAGTCCATCTGGGTTGAATTGGTGTTGTTTAGTTGGTTCTTTTACTTGAATTTCTCTGGATACTCTGATTTGTCGATGGGGGCGTCAAGACTTTTTGGTTACAAATTGAAGCCGAACTTCAATAATCCGTATTTCAAGTTGAATATTCAAGATTATTGGAACAACTGGCACATGTCGCTGACCAGGTTCGCTCAGCGCAATGTGTTTATTCCGCTAGGTGGGATGAGATCCCGCCGTCAGTATTTAGCGATTACTGCAACAATGATGGTCATAGCCCTTTGGCACAATATTTCATGGTCGTTGTTTATGTTTGGCCTCTGTCATGCATTAGTGCTGGTGGGTGCTCGTCTATTAAACGGTCATCGACCTGCACAAAAACGCCCTTCCCTGCCTCTTCGGGTAGGGAAAAATCTTTCCATGTATACTTTTGTGGTTCTTGCCTTGCCTCTGCTCATGATTGATATCGCAGAGGTACCAGACTTTTATCTTGCACTGTTGGGGGTATGATGCCGTGGATCTTTAGCCAGTTGCAGCATCGATTTGGCGTGCTGGGCTCTTTTTCTAGTCTTTTTCGTGTTCATATTTGGATAGTTGTGGGGCTCGTTGCCTTTGGAGCAATAAAACCTGCCCCATCACACGACCAACTTTCGTCTGGGTACAACGAGAAAATAAAAAGCGACTGGGTTCGCGAGATCGGAGCTGACCGAAACGATTGGAGGGGTTTCCACGTCAGCGGAGAGAATTCCGAGGTATTTCGTATCGGGTGGGTCGGAGGTTCTTCGCTTCAGAGCATCGGAGATGGTTATTATGAGTTTATTCCGAGTCTGGTGCAGGAGCGGATAGCGAAAGTTAATGGACTCCCGGTTGATATAGATATCTATTTTTTGAGTGGAATTCGGTTGTGGGATGAGTATGTCGGCGTGCTAGAAGCTCTTAATAACGATGTTGATCTACTTGTTTTGACACTGAACCCTCTCTGGGTGTTCAATGATGAAGCGATTCAAGGATGGCCAAACCTCAACTCTGTTGCTGCCCCCCTTGTTGTTTCTCGACCAGAAGCGTGGCTGCTTTCGTTGGGGCTTTTAACTCCCGTTGACTTTGTTGCTGGCTTGTTGGGGAAGAACCTCCCATCAGTTTATAACAGGTGGAGTTATAACAAAGTTATTTCGGAACGAATGCCTTTTTTCTCTGCTTTGGATCGTTCGAACCCGCCGCCTGAGCCCGAAAAAATTAGTAATTTGGCAAGGATAGGCCAGTTCCAAATTCCTATTTTTTTCTGGAACGAGCACCGAGACTCCCGGCCTCCTGGGCTTTCACTGTTTGAAGCACAGGCGGCTCTGCTGCAGCAAGCAGACCCAAGTCGTAGTTCTTGGAATCAACAGATACTTGGTTGGATCGGTTCGGCGGTTGTTGACTCTGAAGTTCCGACTTTTATCTACCTAGCCCCATTAGCCACAGATTCAATGAAGACGAAAGAGGTAGCAGTAGCGGTGGAGGGCTTAGAGGCGCACTTAAACGACTATTCAACGAATTTTGAAGGTGAAAAAGTGAAATTTATCCCTCAGTCGCTTTCTCGATATTTGCCAGCCATGGAGTTCAACGACCTCGTTCATGTTGGCGAAGCGCTTCCTCTGGCGGACTATCTAGCCAGCATGATTTGCCAGTTTACTGAAGAGCAAGGCTTTCCAACCGAGTGCGATGTTGTAGGTACTGCACCATGATTTCCAAAAAGGTTTTGAAATACATGATTGAGGCACTTCTCGGCGTTGCGGTGGCTTGTTTAATTGTCCTTGTTCTCGCGTTGACGGTTGGTACAGTGCCGTTCGTCTACCAAGGGTATTAATACGATGGCTGAGATGAAACTCGCACATATCGGGTACGTAGTACGGAATATAGAGCGGTCTGTTGAGCGTTTTGAGAAAGAGGGAGCCACCTTGCTTATCGCAGCTGCACCTGACCCCGTGCAAGGAGTGTATGTGGCGCTTCTTCGCATTGAGGATGAGGTAGATATCGAACTTGTTAGTCCAATAGTTGTTGGTGAATCACCAGTCGATTCTCGACTTTCGCGCGGTGGTGGTTTAGACCATCTTTGTTACTTTGTAGCAGATGTTCAATCGGCCCTAGAGGCCGAGCAATCAAATGGAGGAATTGTCGTGTGTCATCCAACTTTTGCATGTGTGTTTGAAAGAGAGATTGGCTTTGTTCAGAGACGTTCTGGACTGGTCGTGGAGTTTATGAGTGATGTGAAGGTGTTGAACGGTGACTGATTTTATGTGGAGTTTAGAGGCGGTTACTAAGCGACTTAATTCTGAGGTCCCGGTGATCGCAAGAGGGTTGCTCTACAACCAAGCTGAGCCGAACGATCCCCGCATTAAGTGGGCAGAGAGAGCGATGGAACATGTCGAAACTTTATGTGCGGGCGACCCATTGCGTGGCGAGTCTTCAATAGAGGCTTTTGCGATTACTTCGCTTGATTTTTTGCGTCTTCAGGCCCGCTTCCTTAAAACCGGTAAGTACGCAATGGAATCTGCTGAGGATCTACACAGCCTTTATTCGGCACCGGAAATGATGGTTGAGTATCTAGATGGTTTAGCGCTTTCGTACGCCATGTGGCCTAACCATGCTTCAATGTTGGGATTTTTTGTTGAAGAGTTTGTTCTTAAGTTGCCAGCCGAACCGCGCGTGTTGGAAATTGGGCCTGGGCACGGGTTATTTGCTGCATTGCTTTTTGAACACCGACCAAACGCTAAGTATGTAGCCATAGATATAAGTCCCAGTTCTCTAAAATACACTGAGCGGACGTTAAAAGCACTCAGTATTCCGGCAAAAAACTGGCGACTGATTGAAGCAGACGTCACGTCACCTTCGGTAGACGGTCAGTTGAATTCAGATGGCTTTGATGCAGTTATCTGTTCTGAGGTGCTGGAACACGTGGACCGTCCAGAAGCTATTTTAAAATTCATGAAAAATAGCCTTGGACAGACGGGTAAAGCATTTGCCACTACCGTTGCTAACCTTGAAGCAGTTGACCATGTATTTCTTTTTGACAGCGTGGAGGAAATTCAAGCGATGATTGGTGATTGTGGTTTAAAGGTCCTACTTGATTACCCCTTGAACCTCCCAAATTCAGCAGCATCTGACATAATTTCTGTGAATTATGGGGCAGTAGTGGGTTTAGCCGATTCTTCGGGGGAGTAGTTAGTCTCTCTTCGGGCAGATGGCTGCGGTTCGCGAATAATGGCCTAACAATTCGTACTGGCCAGAATCTACGAGTTCGTTTACATAACGGTAAATGTCTGGCCAATCGTCAGTTCCGTAGTCATCGATTATCAAGAGGCCGTCGTCAGCGAGCAATGGGGTGTAACGCTCAACATCATCTTTTACGCCTTGGTAACTATGGTCGCCATCTACGACAATGACTTGGTACTGCCGGTCGGAAGCCGCTTCAAAAATGGATTTATCGTTAGAGAGTCCTTTTAACAAGCGAATTTCAGATTCGTCGATGCCAAGAATCTGACGATTGGTGATAAAAGTGGCTTCGGTAACCGGCATTCCGGTGGGTGGGTCAAATCGGCCCCGGTCGTAGTAACCCTCAAAAGGGTCAATTACTGTGGTTTGCAGAGAGTCGCAAAAGGGGCGTACTGCTTCATGGACGAGTAAACTTCCTAGACCGAAAAGAGTGCCAATTTCAAGAATTTGAGTATTTCTATCTAGCGCTGACCTTGTGATTAGTACGCGAGAGACCATATCGGCCAGCGTGGTAGCGAAGCGACCCAAAGAGGCCCTTTCGCGGTCCTGTAGATGAAGAGATAGCCATTCAACGTGATTAAGGGTGTGGTTTAGGTTTAAAGCATGGTCCCAAACGTTAACGAGGTTAGCGGTCACTGTTTTGTCAAGGAACCGGGAGAAAGGTTGTGGGTATTCTCCGAAAAGCCCACTCTGACGGCTTTCAGAGAGGGCTTGGTGTGAAGCTAGTTCGTTTAGTTGCAATTCGAGGCCTTTGACCTGGTTCCCCAAGGAAGCTTCGAGGCCTTTGACCTGGTTCCCCAAGGAAGCTTCGAGGCCTTTGACCTGGTTCCCCAAGGAAGCATTGAGCGCATCTAATGCAGAAACTTGGCCGTATGTCCAGCGGCGAATTGTTTCGTCGTGTTCGTCGGAGCGTTGTTGCTCTCTCATCAAGCGATAAGGAAGAGCGACAGCGAAAAAAACAAGAGAAACCGTAACTACGATTTTGTTGGTCCAGAGGCCGACACACAAAACAAGAAAGAGCGCTCCCAACAGTAAGCCTGAAGGCGAGCGGTAGAAGCCAAGGATTGATTGAAAAAGTCTTTTACTGGTTTTTTTTGTATTCATTTCGTTCGTCCTGAAAGTGTTTGGTGAAAATTGTTAGCAAGTTATCTATTGGTAAGTTAAGAATTCGCTACATGGCAGAGGTAACTGCATTAGAATGCAGAACTGATTGAAGAGACTTTTTAAAGAAAGTCATCGGTGGCAGGCAATCCCCCCCCGGCCGCCATCTGTGAAGACCTCTTCAACGCGAGAGAAACCGCTTTCATAAAAAAGATCTTTTAGAGCAGTCATATTTGGATGCCAATGTCCAGGAAGGCGAGCTGCCCCCTTGGAGTCAGGCCCGGAATATTGAGAGGAACGAATGAAGCGCACGAGAGGAAGATCGTTGTTCCCTGGGTGAATAGCCGTTTCCACCAACACTGTTCCAGATGCAACACTGGCTACAGATTCAACAGCTTGTTTAAGATATTTGCAGTGATATAAAATGCCAATACAGAATACGAGGTCAAAGGTTCTCCCTAAGGCAGGAAGGTCATAAATGTCACGGGTATGAAAGTCAACATTTTGCCCTCGAACATCTGCGCAAAAGTTAGCTTGGTCAATGTAGCCCTGCTTAAGGTCGATACCGGTGACATCCGTTGCACCGCGGTCCATTGATTCAAAGGAGAAAAAGCCCGCGTTGCAGCCGATATCAAGAACCGACGTGCCCTTGAGATCCTCCGGAATTGCAGAAGCCATTTCGTCGAATCTTTTCTTGGGATGGTCGCTATCTTCACCCCAGACGCGGCGTGATTTTGTTGAGAGGCCATTTCTTAAATCAATGTTTTGGTACCAACCAAGATCAGCATCCAATTCGTCCACTCGTTGGACGATGGCCTCCTCGGTCCAGCGGTTATTCATCGGTTCTCTTTCTGTAGAGTGAATACAGACTGTAGCAGTTGATGCTCTATGTACCCTGATGGCCGTGCTTCAACAAGAGACCTATAAACCGAAGTGGCTATAGTCTACGAAGTGAGAACAAAGTTGAAATCAATTGCTGGGAAGGTGATCGACCAAGATGTTTCCTTGGGGGATCATCCGGTCCCTCTGTGGCGCAAGCTGTTGTGGCGGATTCGATACCTCTTCCTTGCTAGAAGAATGCCATTGACTCGCAACGATCAAAAAATTAACGCTTTTCGCGACTCGCTGAAAGGACAGCGAGTGTGGATAATCGGTAATGGCCCGAGTATCGCCGACACGGACCTTGCGCGTCTTTCAGATGAAGTCACGATTGGGACAAATAGCATTTTTCTCAACGAGGATAAAATGGGATTCAGCGTTACCCATTATGTGGTGGAAGACTATTTAGTCGCCGAAGACCGAACTGAAGAAATAGAAAAGATTTCTGGATCCACGAAATGGTTCGGCAACTATTTAAGTTATTGCTTGCCAAAAAGCAAAGACACGCTATGGATGAATGTCTCTGTCGATTACAGGGATACACCAACTTGGCCGCGATTTTCTCGAAATATTTCGAGAATTGCCTATGTCGGAGGAACCGTTACTTATCTTTGCATACAGCTTGCGTATTTTTTGGGTGCATCAGAGGTCATTTTGGTTGGGATCGACCACAGTTATGTAGTGGAAGATTTGGAACAAGTTGAGGGGAATACCATTACTTCTACCCGTGATGACGTAAATCACTTCCATCCAGACTATTTCGGCACCGGCAAACGCTGGCACTTGCCGAGAGTTGACAGGATGGAGCGAGCCTATGTGCAGGCTCGGGAAATATTTGAAGAGGATGGACGTCGCATCGTAAATGCAACAAAGGGGGGAAATCTCGAGGTATTTCCACGAGTGGACTACGACCGATTGGTTAAACAATGAGGCGATGGATTAACTTTGTATTACGTATTGGCCTTCGGGTGCTCCATCGGTTGTGGCGGTTGCTTCCTCAGAAAATAAAGAGCATCCTTCGTCCGAGCGCTCGCAAACTGCGAAGTAAAATCGGGGGGGCCAAAGGGTCACCTTATAAAAAAGTGTTAGAAGAAACGCATTCCTTGGTGCGGATTATTCCTCCCCTGCCAAAATTCGTCGTAGAACCAGCGCCGGTCCAGCCCTCAGACTTCCCCGAAGTGAGTGTGATAGTCACGGCGCATAATGATGGAGCATTTCTTGACACCTGCCTTTGGAGCATACGAAGGCAAGATATTCTTAACTGGGAATGCATTGTTGTGGACGATGCATCCGTTGATGACAGCATTGAAATAGCGCTCAAACATGCTGAGGGGGACCGGCGTTTTAGGGTCATCCGAAGAGATAGAAATGTGGGTTTAGCAGTAGCGCGCAATACTGGGATTGATAGTGCTCGTGGTGAGTTTCTGACATTTCTTGATGGTGATGATTTTATGTTCCCAAATACTTTGGGAACTAGGATCGAAGCAGCAAAAGATGGGAATCCTCTGACGGCAGGAAGTTGGTGCGATTGGAACGTAGTTTCCGAACCCTCCGGGTTAGGATTCCTTCCGTCGACACCGGGAAAGTCGTTTACAACGATTGATTATCTGACAGGAGGCGGCGAGAATCAAGTGATTTCAACGAGTCCTTTGGTTCGTCGTGATGTGGTCAAATCACTTGATGGGTATGATAATTCTTTTCGGACCGCAGAAGATTTTGATTTTAATACGAGGCTATTCCGCAATGGATATAGATTGAAGTTTTCAAAAGTAGTAGGTGTCGCTTACAGGCAAAAACGCAGTTCTATGATTTCAGGTGACCCGCACGGCCATGCTCAGAATGCCATGAAAGTTTATTCGTATATGAAAAATCCAATGTGCGAAGAGTCAATTTGCGTTTCTGCCCCCGCCCCCTACCGGCTCCCGCCACTGGGTATACCGAGCGAGGTTAAAAGAATCGAACGATTGGTTTCTTTTCTTACTTTTGCTGTATTGCTCAATGATGAAGAGCAAATTAAAAAAACTTCAGAGTTGTTTCCACCTGGGCTGATCGGAGCTTCTTCTTTCCTTTTGGACGTTGACGGAAGAATAGATGTAGCGCTCAGGAGGCATCAAACTCGCACAACTCGCCTTTCTCGTCAAGATGGAGATCGAATTAAAGAAAAGGTAAAAGAACTCATAGCAGTGAGAGGAAGAGAAAGCGATGGTACAAGAGAAGAAAGTTCACATCGTGGAGAAATCAACCAAGAGAGGTTGGAGCGATTAAAAGAATCTCATTCAAGGATACGAGGTTCAATCCCAATGAGCGCCGCAGGCGTTAATTGGGACGTCTTGTTAGTAGCTAAGAGTGCAGATGCGGTAAGAGAATTATTGTTGGTGGGGCGTGAGTTAGTAGAAGCAGGAAAGAAAGTCGCCATGCTGGACAATGGAGATGCCGTTGCTCGCCGCGCCATGCTGGCAGAAGGAGTTCATCGGGTAGCAGTACCAGTCAGTGACCCTAAACTTCTCATTAGCTCAACAGGAAGTGCGGGTGGCGTAGATCCGTATAAGCACATGGTAATTGCCTGCGAACCAACGGTACAACCGCCCCTCGCTGATGCCAAAATAGATGTAGCCCATGTACGAGGAGCATGGGAAGTTGAGCAATTTGAGGGCCTTAAGGAAGTTAAAATAGTTGGGTGGCACTCCCGTTTAGACCGGTTACGTACAGCGCTCTCCCCGATTGATGGCCAAGGAAAGACGGTCCGTGGTGAAGATATTTTGGTTCTTGCCGCAGGGGCCACCAGTGGGTTAGAAAAATCCGACTTGGAAGAGGCTTTGCCTGGCAACTCGTTGCTCTTTACACCAGAGTTTATGGCGGTTAGTGGAATCACTGTGGGTTTGGACGAGATTCGGTTAATCGCCCCAGCCTTGAAAGCCGTAGTGTGTGTAGGGCCAAATATTCCGGTGGAACCGCTTGCTTATGGAATCCCTATTTTTGTCATTTCTGAAGAATTGAAAAAAGATACAACTGGTATTATCTACTGCAAATTAGAAACATTATCTCAGATGGTAGATGCGATTGGCCCTCTGACCGTTCCGGAACCATTAGATGTAGATCCGCTTTCATTGCATGTTGAGGCTGCTTTACACCTTTTAGATGAGCAGTAAGTTTCGTTAGAAAATCGGGGGGCGGCCTTTTTGGCTAAGTGATACGACAGTGCGCCACGATATTGGAGTTCGAAGTTTGGTACGACTTCTATACCCGGCAACAGTTCCTAAAATGGTTGGCTTAAAGGCAGATGGGCGTCGTACGCAGACAATGAGGAGCCAATTGGCCAGATAGGCGATGGATACGGCCACAGGCAACAACCTCCAAGCCAGCCATACCCTATTGCGCGCTGTTAACTCATGGAAGCCCGCATGGTGGCCTTCCGGTGCCGATACAGGATGCTTTACCTTGAGTAGGGGCGCATAAAGAATGTTCCAACCGCAATCGATCAGCCGCCAAGACAGGTCAGTTTCCTCTAAACCGTAAAAATATTCGGCGAAAAACCCTTCTACCTCAGTGAAAGCGCTCTTGCGTATGACACATGCCCCACCCGGAAACGAAGTGGCCTGACAGGTGCGGTCGGGGCGTTTGCCAAGCATGGGATGATGCCGCTTTGCTGTGTTCCCTTCCGGGTCAGTGATGCCAAGGCCAACCACCGCCACTTTCGGCATGGACTCGACCTCTTGTACTGCTTGCACAAGAACATCGTCGCTGGCATACCAAGCATCGTCATCTAAAAAACAAAGAAAATCACCTGAGGCTGCAGCAGCCCCGAGGTTGCGACCTCCTGGGATGCCGGTGTTTTCCCCCGGTTCAACCACCACATCAGCTAAACTTCGGTCAGGGTCTCCGCCGTTAACCACCAGAACCACCTCAAGTTCTACACCGGTCTGAGCGCGCGCTGACTCGATGGCGGCGGCTAAACCCTCGGGTCGATCACCCATGGTAAGAACGACCACAGATACAGAGTGCATGTGGTCAGGATAGTGGCCAAAGAGCCGTAACGCCGGGAGGTAGGCTGGTCTGGTGACCCTTTCTGTTTCGATTGTTGTACGCGCCCTCAACGAGGCAGCACATTTGCCGACGCTGCTGGCCGGCATAGCAGAACAAACTCGACAACCCGACCAAGTTATATTGGTTGACTCTGGGTCTACCGACCAGTCAGCCGAAATTTGTCGAGAAGCAGGGGCAGAGATTGTTTTAATCGCCCCCCAAGATTTTACTTTCGGACGAGCACTCAATGTGGGCTGCCAAGCCGCCACCGGAGACATTTTGGTGTTCGCGAGTGCCCACGTATACCCCATCGACGAACAATGGTTAGCGCAGCTAGTGGCGCCCTTTGAAGACAACCCTGAAGTGGTTTTGGTCTACGGCCGCCAAACCGGGGACGAGCGCACGCATTTCTCTGAGATGGAAATGATGCGCCGCTGGTTTCCGGATGTTTCTGACCCAGACCAAGAGCACCCTTTTTGCAACAATGCCAACTGTGCAGTTCGGCGAAACGTGTGGGAACAAGCCCCCTACGACGAAACTCTTACCGGCCTCGAAGACATGGCTTGGGCGAAACATGCGCTGGCCAATGGACAGCGTCTTTGGTATGAAGCACAAGCGGGCGTTGTGCACGTCCATGAAGAAAGCATTGCCCAAACTATGAACCGCTATCGCCGAGAAGCCATAGCGCACAAAAAAGTGTTCGGCCATCAAAAAATGGGCTTCATTGAAGCAACCGGGTTATTTGCCGCTAACACCATTCGTGACTACATTGCGGCAATTCCGCGGTGGCGCTTATTGAGCAACCTGGTGAGTATCCCGCGTTTTCGCTACGCTCAGTTTCGTGGGGCGTGGCAGGGTTTCCGCCAACACGAAGACCCCACTTCGGAACTTAAGCGCCGTTTTTATTACCCCAAAGGTTTCACCGCAAAGAGCAATCGACTACCTGCCGAAACCAGATATCGAGAAAGGCCGCCATGCTAAACGTTGTTGCCTTTATGCCTATGCGGCATTCCAGCGAACGCGTTCCCGGGAAAAACTATCGGGACTTCAATGGCGAACCGTTGTTTCACCACATGCTGCAAACATTACTGGGTTGCCCAGAAGTCACCCGAGTGGTCATCGATACTGATAGCCCAACGGTGGCCGATCAATGCGCAGAAAAGTTCCCCTCCGTATTGGTGCTGCCCCGGGCTGACCACCTGCTGGGCGGTGAAATGGCCATGACAGAGATTTTGCGCTACGACGCAACGCAAGTCGAAGCCGACTGGTACCTCCAAGTGCATTCCACCAGCCCGTTGTTGCGTAGCGAAACCGTCTCTAAAGGCTTGGCAACTCTAGAGAACTCTTTAGATACCCATGACTCATTGTTTTCGGTAACGCGGTTGCAAACTCGGCTTTATGATGCCGAATTCAAACCGGTCAACCATGACCCCACCGTATTGTTGCGCACCCAAGACCTCCCGCCTCTTTACGAAGAGAATTCTGGTATGTACGTGTTTAGCAATCAGCAAATAGCCGAAGGCCGCCGCTTTGGCGACCGGCCGCTGCTCTTTGAAATTGACCCACTTGAAGCAACCGACATAGATGAAGAAGCCGACTTTGTCTTAGCGGAAACCCTGCAACGCATTAAGAAGGAACAAATAAAATGAAAATTGCTGTTACCTGTATTCAACTCATCCGAGACATCGAGGCCTACTTGCCATCCTTGGAGGCAGCAGGTTTTGAGGTAGCCCTCCCCGAAATATCTGGCCAACATCTTGAAGGGGCCGAACTGGTGGCAGCTCTCGACGGGTGTGTGGGAGTGGTGGCGGGCGACGACCAGTTCACCGCCGAGGTCCTTGACCAAAGTCCAAACTTAAAAGCCATTTCAAAATGGGGTATTGGGGTGGATGGCATAGACAAAGGGGCCGCTGCTCAACGAGGCATTCCGGTAACTAACACCCCCGGAGCTTTCGACGACGAAGTAGCCGACGTTACCATGGCCTACTGCGTGTTGTTGCTTCGGCAACTTCATGCTGTTGATCAAGGGATACGAAATGGCCAGTGGCCTAAACCTGCTGGCCGTTCTTTGGGTGAAAAGACCATTGGAGTAATTGGCCTTGGCGGCATTGGCCGAGCAGTTGTGCGCCGGGCGGTTACCGCTGGAATGACCGTCTTGGGGTCTGACCCATCGTCAGAAAGTCAACAGTTAGCTGCGGAACTTGGTGCCCAGGTGGTTCCTTTTGAAGAACTTATGCAACGTAGCGACATCGTGTCGGTTAATTGTCCACTTAACCCAAGCACCTATCACTTGATCAACGATGAGCATCTTGAACTCATGAAGCCTGGAGGTTGGTTGGTAAACGTAGGCCGCGGGGCAGTGGTAGAGACGCCGGCTCTGGTGCGGGCACTACAGAGTGGCATCTTGGCCGGGGCTGCCGTAGACGTGCTTGAAGAAGAACCTCCAGCCTCTGATGACCCTATACGAGGTTTATCCAACGTCATTTTTGGCTCTCACAATGCATCAAACACGTTGGAAGCCTCCGCCCGGGTGCATGTGCGAGCGCTAAAAAACTTAGCTAAAGAACTTGGTGTGGAGCTTGAACTATGAGTCGCATAGCGGTGGTTACCGGGGTCAGTAGCGGCATTGGGGCCGCGGTATGTGCAGAGTTTCAACGCCAAGGATGGCAGGTAATAGGAGTGGGCCGTCATGATGCCCCGCAACCTCTTGACCGTTTTGAGCGCGCTGACCTATCGCAACCAGATGCGGTAGCAGATCTATTTTCTCGCCTTGCTGATGTGGAACAAATACACGCACTGGTCAACAACGCGGCTAGGGGACTAGACAAACCACTAGCCGAAACAAGCGATGAAGAATGGCAAGCCGTCTTTGACCTCAACGTCAAAAGTGCTTTTCAAATGATGCGAGCCGCCACTACACAACTTGCCCGGGCAAATGGGGCCATAGTCAACGTAAGTTCTGTGCACGCAGTGGCTACTTCAATAAACGTAGCGGCCTACGCTGCCTCCAAAGGAGCGTTGGTGGCCCTTACTCGCGCCACGGCATTGGAACTCGCCCCACAAGGGATCCGTTGCAACGCTGTTCTGCCTGGGGCGGTTGCTACACCCATGCTGGAAGCCGGTTTAAGCCGGAGGCCGCACCCGGAAGGCCCGGAGGGAAATCGTCAAAACCTTATTGATAAAACCCCGTTGGGCTTTATAGCCACCCCCGAACAAATTGCCCCTTCGATAGTGCACTTTGCTGACGGGCAACAAACCCCGTACCTGACCGGGCAAACTTTGGTTATTGATGGTGGGGCCACGGCCCGGCTCTCCACTGAGTAGTTCTTGTGGCCGGGCCGTTCGCTGATGGAATACCAGAATTTCGGGTGTTGAGGGCTTCGCCTGAGGCAATGAGCGACCAGCCTGCCGTAATAATGGTTGCTCAAGCCGCCTACCACCTTGAAGAACTCCTTCCTTTAGCAGCAGCATTAGAGCGACACGGAGAACCCTCGATAATCGTGGCCCCCGTTCCTACTTCTCGAGTTTTGTCTCGATGGAGGCCTGCCAACAAGCGCCACCAGGAGTTGCTTGCCGTATCTCCCAACCCTTCAGGGCCGGTTCTTTCTCAACAGCAGTTGGCAAGAGCAAGGGCATTAGTGGTGCTCAACGACTGGGGGACCACCGCCTCTTTGGTGAAAAAAATGAAAACGCAAAGTGTCCCTACGTTTGCTTGGGTAGAAGGAGTGCAAGATTTTGCCGATCTTGATACAGGAAAGCAACGGAAGGCTTATCGGTCTGTTGACCATGTATTTTGCCTCGGACAATATGACTACCAAGCGTTGGCGGGAACTTCTCGAACGGTGGTGGGCAGCGAGCGACTGAGAGCGTTGTGGTTTGAGAACCCTACTTCGGTCCAAAGTGATCGTTTGTTAGTGAATCTCAACTTCACCTATGGGGTAGGAGAGCAACACCGAGGCCCTTGGTTAAAGAGTGTGCAAAAATCTATGCAGGCCGCCGACTGGAAGTACGTTATTTCGCAACATGTGGCTGATAAAAGCCTGGTTGCCCCTTGGCGGAAGTCCTCAGATAGTTCCAGTGTTTTGCTGGCGGGCACCCCGCTATTTGTAACCAGATTTAGCACCCTTGGCTATGAAGCATTAGTACGTGGCATCCCCATGATTTACCACAATCCGCACGGGGAACAGGTGCCTACTTTTGCCGATCCGCGAGGTGCCTTTGCCATTACGGAATCCGTGGAGGAATTAATCAGAGCGTTGAAAGCAGATTTGCCAACCCGAACGAAAGTCCGCCAGCAAGCAGAGGAGTTTTTGAATCATCACCTGCACCTAGTAAATGATGGATCTCCCGCAGAACATGTGGCCGACCGTATTTGCGCGGTATTGGTTAGCTAGTTAGCCCAACTCCCCAAATTGTTGGCGAGATTACCGCTTATGCCCGGTGAGCAAAGGTAAAGGTCGCCGGCCCCCGGAGAGCAGGGGTCGAGCCCGGTGGCTGCTGTGGTAATGACCAGTTGGTCCAAATTGGGGCCAGCAAAGGTTGGGCAAGTGACTTGTGGAGTGGGTACCTCAATGCGCTCGGTGATGGCCCCATCTTCCAAGCGGACAACTGCTCCGCCTCCCCAAAGAGCGACCCAGAGCCCTCCCTCAACATCAATGCACATGCCGTCTGGTGCACCGAGTTCTGGCGGGATACGAGCCCATGGCCGGCGGTTCGAAACTTCCCCGTTAGTGAGGTCGTAGTCGAATGCGTCAATGCATTGGGTGGGGGTATCTATGTAGAACATGGTTTGACCATCGGCTGACCAGTCGAGACCATTGGAAATGGTTACCTGGTCAACCAGTAGTTGCACCTGTTGGTCATCAAAAGACCATAAGGAACCTGCTTCTTTTCGTGGTTGGCCCGTGGTCATGGTTCCCCCCACAAAACGGCCCACAGGGTCAGCTTTTCCGTCATTCATGCGAAGATCATCGGCCATTTTTGGCAGTTCAGACACCAGAGAATAATCATGGAAGCGGCACAGCCCAGTCGGTATGGCCCCTACCCAAGAACCCTCAACGGTTGAAGCCACTGCTCCCACGGCGCTGGGGAGTGTTTTGGAGGTTCCCGATTTGCCTTCCAAAGATACTCGGTTTACTTGGCCTGCTAAAACATCTACCCAGACCACCTCGTTGGCTTGCGGGTCCCAAACTGGGCCTTCACCGAGGTCGGCTCCGGCAGTTAGTAGGAGTTCGGCAAGCATTGGCTACCTGTTCGGGTGAGTGGCTGCTTTATATAAAGCAACCACTTCGTCGGTTGGCCCGTCGGCGCGTAATTCTCCCTTTTCGATCCACAAGGCGCGTTCACAAGATCGAGCCACTTCTGCCGTATCGTGGCTCACTAAGATTACCGCACCTGCTTGGGAACGAATTTTGTTAATTCGCTCGGCGCTTTTCTCCTTGAAGTGCGCGTCACCTACGGCGAGGGCTTCATCAATGAGTAGAATTTCTGGTTGGTGTGCAGTAGCGATAGCAAAAGATAAGCGTGCTCTCATCCCAGAAGAATAGGTTCGCATAGGGAGATCAATAAAATCTTCAAGCTCGGCGAAAGCACAGATCTCATCTAACCTTTCATCAATCTCGCGTTTAGACATGCCCATGGCCAGGCCGCCAATGATGATGTTGCGTCGCCCAGAAAGGCCAGGCCGTAAAGCAGCGCTTACCGCCAACAAGGTAGGGCGAGAGCGAACTTTTATTTTCCCAGACTCAGTGGGCAACAAGCCAGTGAGAGCCATCAGTAAGGTGGACTTGCCAGACCCGTTCGACCCAATGATGCCCAAGCTCTCGCCTTCGTCGAGTCGAAAAGAGACTCCTTTAACCGCGTGAATTGAGCGAAACTTGCGGTGTGTACGGCCTTTGGAAAACATCTGTTTGATGCCTGGTTTGCTGTCTTCGTAGACCCGGTAGATGACGTTTACCTCATCGGCGATCACTGCAGGACGGGCACTCATGCGCCGTACCGGTGTTCGCGAGCCCGGAAAAAGAGAAGACCGGCTATGGGAAGAAGAAGTGCCCATAAAACCAAACCCACTACACAAGCAACGGGGAGAGGGAGCCCCATAAGGGCCCACCGAGCAGCAGTGATGATGTCGTACATGGGGTTGAGAGCAAATAAGTTTTGCATGGTGGTGTTAGTGATGAAAACCTCGACGCTGAAGATGACCCCCGACATGTAAAATAACAAGCGAAAAAGGTGAGGAAGAATTTGTTGAATATCGGTAACGGCAAAGCCGATACGAGCAATGATGAAGGAAGCTCCGACCCCGAATAAGGCTTGGCCTAACAAAATTATCGGGAGCAACAACCACCGGAGGGTAGGCCGCTCGCCAGTTATAAGCACGAAGCTTAAAAGCACCACCAAACTAGGGATAAAGGCAATAGTTTGGCCAGTTACCGCCGATACCGGCAGCAAAGACCGGGGGAACTGAATAGAGCGGATAAGTGATTCGTTGCGTCTAATAGATGCCGCCGCTTCTTGAATGGCTCGTTGAGAGAGCTGGAAAATAAGAATTCCAACGACCAGAAACCCAAGAAAGTTCTCTACACCGCGACTTGTTTTAAGTACTACGCCAAAAATGATGTAGTAAACGCCAATAAGCATGAGGGGGTTCAGTAGATGCCAGAGTTGACCTAAAAAAGTGTCCATGTTTTGGGCACGAATATCATTGGCAGGGACCACAATGGCAAACTCTCGACGATCCCACATCTCTTTTAAATAAGGACCCAGCGGGGTTTTGGTGCCGAGCTCAATGAGATCGGCGTCAGCGGGGTTGTCGGCCATTAAGCCACCCTACCGCGAGGTGCTTCCGGCATGGTTTATTTTGATGGTCACTTGGCGAGTCGGGTGAGGAAACCCCAGCCCCAAGACAAGTGCATGCTGGCAAAAGTTTTCATGACGGCGATGCGGTTGCTCAAGTTGAGAGGGGTTTTGGTGCTCTGTGTAGCCATTATCAAGGTAGTCAAGTAGGTGGCGGGCAGGACGAGACCCCAAAGGTTCCCTAGCGCTAAAGCAAGGGCTGACCCCAAGAGTCCTAAAACCAGCCCGGGGGCCGCCAACTGGCGCAGACGAAGTGACCGAGGGTTTTGCAAAATAACTCGTCGTTTCCATGCCCCATACTGAAAATATTGCGAAGCTAATTTTTTCAAAGTATCCCGTGGCCAGTAGTCAACTTTAAGTTTCGGATCAAACCAGACGAGATACCCGGCCTGACGGAGTCGCCAATTCAATTCGTAGTCCTGGTTGCGTATCAACGACTCGTCATAACCTCCGACGGAGTCAAGGGCCGCTCGGGTAAAGGTGCCTAGGTATACCGTGTCGGTTGGGCCCTCCGTCCCGTGCCCGCGAAAGTTCGCCGGACCGGCACCAAAGGGCGAGCGCATGGCTAAAGCAATGATGCGTTGCGTGCCCTCGTCGCCCACCGGATGCTGTATACCGCCGACATTCCCCGCACCCGTACGTAGCAAAGTAGAAACGGCTTGTTGCAGATATCCCGCAGGTAAAACCGACTGAGCATCAACCCGGGCCACGATATCTCCGCGGCTAGCGGCGATAGCGAGGTTGAGGGCAGTCGGGGTGCGACCCGTTGGATTGTCGACCACTTGCAAACGGTTTTCTTGCGCCGCCCAGCGTGCAAGCACTTCTTTGGTGTTGTCACTGCTTGGACCAACAGCCACCGTGACATCAAGGTTGCCTAAATAGTCTTGAGCAAATATTGCCTTAAGGCAGGCATCTAGAACCGAACTTGCATTTAAGGCCGGAATCACCACCGAAAGCGAAGGGAGGGGAGCGGGGTCGGTCATCGAGCCGAACGACGCAAAACCACCAGCACCGTCTTCAAACCAATTTGTAAATCAAGAATCGCTGACCAGTTCACGATGTATTGCAGGTCGTGACCCAATTTGTATGACGGGTCCGTTTGGTAGTGGCCCCGCACTTGTGCCAAACCGGTGAGGCCAGGTGGCACATCGTGGCGTCGTTCGTAGCCAAGTATTGCTGTTTCGAACTGTTGAACAAACTCTGGGCGTTCGGGGCGAGGGCCAACGAGCGACATTTCACCTTTAAGCACATTCCACAGTTGCGGCAACTCATCTAAACGAGTTCGGCGCAGCCAAGACATGCCGGCTAACACTCTTGGGTCAGCCTTAGTGGCTAGTTGAGCGCCGGTTGTTGACTCCACATTGTGGGCCATGGTGCGAAACTTCCACATGGCAAAAGACTTTCCTAAGTAACCCACCCGTTGCTGGCGATAGAAAATGCCCGCCCCGCCGCGTAGCCGCACATAGGTCGCCACGGAAAGGAAAACAGAAATGATCAGTGGTGTCGCAAGGGCGAGGTAAAGCAAATCTAAGAGGCGCTTCAGACGTAGTTCGCACAAGGGTAAGGCATGGGCTCTCAACCCAACAAAAGGCATACCTGCTATTTGGCGACTGCGTTGCAAACCCAACAAAGTGTCCGCCGGAGTGATGCGTTTAAACACACCAATCCGTCTCTGCCCTAATTGGCCTAAAGGCTGGGGATAAATCTCATCTAGGGTTTCGCCACTCAACAGCAACACATCGGTGGCGTCAACTAAGTCAATTTCTTCAATCAAGTCACCGCCTGGTGCAACTTGACCCACTACCTCAATGTCGCCGCCAGATTCTTCTAAGTGGGAAGCGGCCAGCCGCCGGTCGGTGGCTTGCCCAACTAAGAGAACCCGTGGATGCCCAAAGCGTCGCGAGCGCACCGAGCGAGAAAGCCAACGGTTAAAAGTAATGAGCAACGAAGAGCCAACGAGGAATGCCAGCAGGTTGCCGCGAGGCATAAAATATCGTCCGGTGGTAAAAGCAATAAAGGCAGAAAGAAGCACCGCCATTAGCGATAAAGCTGAGACCTTCGGCAGCCAAGCTGGCCGACCTAAGCGCTGTTCGTATTCGTATAAACCACCGAAATAGTAGACCCCAAGATGAATAACGGTGGCAGCAGCGAACCCGACGAGGTAATAGCCCGTTGAATAAGTAGGCCAGGTTGCGCCAAAGCGCAAGGTAATGATGAGAGCCATGAGGGCGTAGAGCCCGATGGCATCAAGTATCAACAAGTATCTGAAACCCAAAGAGCGCAACCAAGGCAATGGCCAAGGTTCCGTGTCAGGTGCGGCCGGCAACGCCGGTGAAGTTTGTGGAGGCATAGTAAGTAAAGTTTGCTCCCCCTAGGGTAACGCCCGGCTGCTAAAGCCAGAGTTCATGGTTGTTGTGCCTAGAATCTGACCAATGAAGATCTACACCCGCAAAGGCGATGACGGCACCACTGGTTTGCTTTATGGCGGCCGGGTA